>NZ_JBPLBG010000064.1:0-81931 GCF_054039255.1 Candidatus Harpocratesius sp. | reverse complement strand
CTATGAAGGCTGATCAATACAAATATTTAAGGAAAATCACTTTTAGGGATATCTATCTTGATGATTGGAATATTAATTTTTCAAAATCATACTACTTAGAGGTGATTAATCTTTGGGAAAAATTAGCCCCAGAAGATACTGATTTCGATAATTGGAGTCGAGAACGCCTTAAAAACCCACTCCCTCTTGCACCACCTTCTGACAATCTGCCTCGAATTAAGGAAATTCCAAAAAATTGGGCACTGTGTGTTTCTTTAAAAGAATTTAATATATCCAGCGCCCGTGAACTTAAAGAAATACCCATCGAATTCACATACATTCCATGGTTGAGAATGGAAATTGTCAATTGCCCGTATATTCCTTCATTTTCCTATTTACCTGTTCAATTTTGGAACATTGTTAATGGAGCAAGTGATGATAATTTTGACAGTGTATATTTTAATTTTAAAGAGCATCAATCGCGATTAAATGAATATCCTGAATTACTTGATGAAGATGGAATGTTTTGTGAAGAAACATATGGGCCGAATAATCCTAGATGGACTCGGGAAAAGACAGAATTTTTGAGATACATGAAAATGGTGGCCGAACAAGTCGATGATCCCAAGTTAAAAGAGACTCTTTTGGATATAGTTAATTTTTATTGGCCTTCTGTTCGGTTGAATGATTCATTTAAAATATTGTTATAATTTCTTGACTTTCTAAGTTATTAAAAATTCTTATTTTTATGTATCTATTTATAATGACAAAATTTGACATTATTTATCATTAATCTAGTGCTTTCTTGATGAGATTCTATTCAATCAATTCAATTTGAAAGGTTCAATTATATCCGAAATAATAAATATTAAATCTCAATATCATTAAGTTAGATATAAATCGACAAAAAAATACAACAATTTCTTTAAGAACAAAAGAGATCTTTCAAACAATATTAATATTAAACGCTCACACACTCCATAATTTTGAATATAAATCACATAAAATGGAGATTTTTTATTTATTCCGCCTATGCTGATGTTAAAATCGATATCTTTATATTCTAAGGATAATTCTTTTTATGCACATGAAAAAAACGTTAATTTACTGCCTATGGAAATGAAATTAACGAAATTCAGGTGTATAAATCATGAGTATTTGTATGGAGCATGACAATAATATTAATTACACTCAAAAAATCAAGAACAAAATCATTGAACCTTCTCTGTGTGAAAGAAATAAATCAAATCTTAATGATTTCACGAGAAACAGGAAATTACCATTCAATCGAATGATTGGGTTATTATTAAATAAACCAGAACATTCAATTACTTCACGCCTTAACCTAAGTTATGAAAAGCTATTTCCTAACGATTTAAATGTGATTCCAACATCTAGCGCCTTTATTCAAGCAAGAAAAAAAATTAAACATCAAGTCTTTATTGACTTGTTAGATTATTCTAACAAGCTTTTTTACCAAAATCTTGAAAATAAATACGAGATTAACACATGGAAAGAACACACGCTTCTAGCAATAGATGGAAGTCGTTTTACAATACCTGCAACTGAGAAAACAGAATCATTGTTCTGTAGAATTCGCTCAAAAAACCAAAAACTTTGCGTTTTCAAAAATTAAGAAAAATTCCAATAAAGAATATAAAGAAGAGTCTGCCTTTGAATAAATAATATAATTATCACTCCAAAGAAAATAATATTTGTAATCAATAGATCTCTTTTCATTGGGGGAGATTTCCAAATTATCAACAAAAATAAACCAACTAGATATCCAATTGGAAAAATAAATTCAAAAGAAAGTTGAGAATTTCTCCAAGATTCACCAATTTGTTTCTCCACTTCAAAAGAATAAGAATCTAAAATATAAATTGAAGAACTTTTTTCATCTAAAACGAAAATCTTGGAAGAATTATGCATTATTGCTTGTGGAGTGGCAACATCTAAAAAATCAATTGATTTTGAAGAAGAAGGCCAACTCATATTAACCAAAGAAAGACCTGGATTACCAATTGTAGCAACTAATATCATATTTTCAGAAATCCAATCGATATCTTGAATTTCTTTCACAAAACCATTCGGAAAATTACGCGAATAATAAGACATTAAAAATCTCGAAGGATAATTAATTCGACGAACAAGGGGAGATTTATGCTCACCAATAAATAGATCTGAAGTTGGAGCTAATAATGCAACTCGAGGAGATTCAAGAGAATCATAATTTAAGTATTTACCGTAAGACCATATAATTTCAGATGTTTCAGATATAGTTAATTCAAAAATAAAGTTAAAAGATTCACAGCAAACTAAAAGAGATGAAGCATTTTGAGCTTGTTGTGAACCATTTAAAAATTGAATTGAACTTATACCCAAAAAGAAATCAGATGAATTTACACTTTTTGAAAATGATAGTACAGAATTATTATCCCAATATTGATGAGAAAGCCACTCTGACCAATTGATATCTGCAGGATTATGTGCATTCCACTGCCAAAGAACGTGTGATATATTTGAAAGTGGAACTTGTATTATTCTGTCTTGTAATTGATCAACAATAAAAATTGTATTATTAGGTCCAATCTCTATATCACTAACATAAGGAATTTGAAGCACATTCTCTGCCAGAATTTTATTATTTTGAGAAATGATTTTCAATTGATTAACTCCATCGAGAACTATGAAGGAATTTTTAAATTCGCCATCTTGAATAATATCAAAATCTCGAGGAGAAGAGAGAAGTGATGAAAATTTGTTATTATTCTTCCCAGAAAACATTATTAAATTTGAAACAGAACAACTCAAGATCATAAAAACTGTGAAATATAACACCCAATGTTTGAATGACTTTGAAATTAGTCTTTTAAAGGACTTTTGAAAGAATGTACTCGAGTTAAATTTAGATGAAAATAATTTATTTTTAGAAATCTGTTATCACCATCCTATTTTGAAAAAAATAGAAAATCCAAGAAAATAACATGGGATATAGAATATAAGAAATATCATGGATAAATATCCAGATCTGAGTAGAATGTCTTTTTTTTGCCCTAAAGGGTAATTTCTAGGAAGGAAATAAACAAATAAAGCACACCATAATAGAAAAGTAAAACCTCCTAAAACCCAGTAGATAGAAAAATCTGGAAAGAATCTAAATATAAAATAACCAGTAGCTCCAGAAATAATTCCAAAGATGATTACCATAGCCATTCCGATTGAGAAAATTCTTCTTTGTGCCAGCATAATTATCTACTTGCATTTGTGGATTGCCAAAAATGACCTAAAAGATACGATTTATTGTGTTCAATTACATGTTCATACACAGATACAGAACCATTGGGAAAAATGTATATTTTATTGAAAGTGTGAAAATGTGGGCGAACACATTGAATTGAAGAAAGAGAACCTGTAAAAGACAGAATTGTTTCTTCAAGTTGTAATGAAAATCCAATATTGTTCTTACCCATCAAGATCAAATTAATATTGTTATTAGGAGCGGTAAAATTCTTTAGTACACTACCCGAATCTTCAAGAATCTTTTCAAACTTAAGTTTGGGCGAAGGAATTAAACGGTGATTCATTGCAATTATATTTATTTTTGAATCTACTTTCTCTGAAAAAAATTCAGTGATTTCTTTCATCCTTTTTCTACCTACAGCACCATTACTAATATGGGGATCAACTGTATTTAATCCTAATATCCGTAAATTTTCATTTTCAAAATTCGGTTCAGTTTTACTAAAATAATTTAAAAATCGATCCCATCCATATTTTGTCAAATCTTTAAAACCAGGTAGAATAATTTGTAGTGTTTTTATTTCAGCTAGTCGTTTTTTTGCCAATTCATATTCTTCTGGTCTATTTCCTCCAGTTAATGATCCAGTAAAGATAAAGATATCAGGATTCCAACTATTTATTTGCCTAACAGCATGTGAGAAAATATCTGAAACAAAATAAGAATTACTAAAATGAGAGTTTCCTGCATGAATAATTTTCGCTATTGGTTTCACAGAATTTAAATCTGGATTTACTTTTTCATCTAAATTTAGAGAAGCAGCACTAAATTGAAATGGTTGAAATCGTTGGTGGATAAAACGTCTTCGTTCAATGAAATTCCCATCCATTAACTTTTTGGTAATAAATTTAGCGTAATTTTCTTCAATATCTAAAACTGTGTAGGTAAATAATTCTCTATATCGTGTTTTATTTGCAGATAGAGTTCCTGAATTAAAAATTACTAAATCACTTGTTCCACTTGAACAAGTGTAGACATTAGAAATATGGCGATGTCCATTCAAGATTAAATCAACATTTGTTCGTAGTGCCATTTCAAGAGCATCTCCTGCATCATAAATAGCCGAACGCTCCCTACCAGTATATGGAATAGGGATTAACTGATGATGAAAAGCGAATATTTTAATTTGATCTGTATGATCTTCAAAATTTTTTTCACTAAATGCCAAAGCTCTTGAACCAATTCGACCAGTATTTTGATCTGGGATACTAGAGTCAACCCCTAAAATATAAAGATGAGGTTCTTCAATTTCAAAAGTACGTTTTCCTACTAATTCTTCAAATAATAAATAACCTACATTTCTTGCATCATGATTGCCCGGAATAATATAAAATTTCTCCGAATTTATTTTCCTAATCATATCTAAGGCGATTTCATATTCCATATAGGTTCCATCATGAGTCAGATCTCCCAGATGAATTATATAGTCAACATCAGGAATTTGAGAGATCTCTTCTAATCCTTTTCGAAACATAACACAGTTAAAACTAGAATTTATTCCTGAACTGATATGAGTGTCAGAAATTAAAACAATTCTACGGTTTGGAAAATGACCGGACTTATTTCGTGATATTTTCAATGTTTTTGTATATCGGACATAATTGGGCATTCCCAAGAGATTTCGAAGAGGCATCTTAATTAATATTAATAGAATGATACATTGAAAAAAAGTTTGTTACCAAATTGTAAAATT
The DNA here is from genome assembly GCF_054039255.1 of Candidatus Harpocratesius sp. NCBI lineage: Archaea > Promethearchaeati > Promethearchaeota > Promethearchaeia > Promethearchaeales > Promethearchaeaceae > Candidatus Harpocratesius > Candidatus Harpocratesius sp. The sequence goes on along the minus strand of NZ_JBPLBG010000064.1, from coordinate 76,958 downwards.
TGTATATTTTTTTTGGAAAAATTGGAATCAATATGAATTTTGTTGGTGTGTTTTTATAATAAGATTGAGAATCATGGAAAAATTAGAATGTAGGGAGAATCTAGCATTAGTGGTTCTACCGTGCTCTCGTTGTATACATGCAAAAAAAATTGAAGACATTGATGATGAATATCATATCTGTTGTACATTCAATGATTTTCAGACAACCTTAGAAGAAGCTGTTTGCATAGCGCGCATCTGTCCATACTTTTCACAATCAATTGATACTCTTTCTAAAATTATCAAAGAAAAATCAAGTTAATTAATAAATTATTTTACAAAGAAATTTTTTTGAGTATATTTTTTAGGAACAAAATTCCAGTATTTTTTATGAGCGATAATAATTATAATATTGCAGACAATTCTGTTCAAGCGGATAATTCTGTAATTTCTAATCCTGATTTGAATACAATCGAAAAAACAGATAAAATTTTCGAATTTCGCTTGGAGAAACTAAACTGGATACATAAAATCCTTTATTTTACAGTAATTACTGTCGGTTTATTATTACTATATTTTCGACCAATTGGAAGTTGGGCAATATTATTAAGTCCAGTTATCTTTTTTTTAGTTCCTGTTTTATGGAAAAAAATTGGAATGATTTTTTTTAAGCGCGATTTAGTTCCTTTAGTAAAAAGATACAAAAAGGAGGTAGAAAAAAAGATAAACAAAAAAATGAAAAAGCAACCAAAAGAAAAATTGAAAATTTCTGTTTTCTGGAAAGTTTTGAATTTTCTGATGGATTTAAAATATGATCCAACAAAAACATACTATATTGAACGCGTTCCAACGAATTTAAATGCAAATAAGATAAAAGATATTGGAAATAGGATTTTTGACGTAATTTCGGCATCTCTTGCGATTACATCGCTTGTAGGTATGATTTTCACCTGGATTTCCCCTATTTCAACTGTTGAAGAAGGTCAAAATCTATTGAAAATAATAATAATTATTGTGTTTATTTCCCCTCTACTTTCGAGTTGGTTAATTCCAACCTTATGGATAATGCAGGATGCTTGTATAAAATCGATTGATCCTGATCATAACAGTGAAAATGTTGGATTGTTAATTCGAAAGGGAACTTTAAGGAAATTTTTAGGAACAGGAGGTATAATGTTTGGTTATGGATTTCTACTTCAAAATATTCAAACATTACAAGAAAATATTCACAGTTTAGGCCCAGCTGAAGTGTACTTACTTGCAGGGGCATATTTGTTAGGATTTATTGTTATCATTGCATTTCCCAGCATTGTACTTACTTTTATTTATCTTTTTAAGTTTCACGTTGCGAATGTCAATGAAATCAGGGAAAATCTAAGCGATCTCTTGAAAACTGGCACCACTAATGTTGAATACATTTAAAAAATATATTAATTATTTCGTGGTTGATTTTTTTTATTTTTTATTTATTAGATCAGGAGTTCAAGATTGTTTTTAATTTTAAAATCTATTGCTTGATATAATCAAGTATAAAGCAAATATTCGCTATTTAAAAGCATAAGACAATTCGCTTACTGATCAATTGATCAAGATTTAAATTTTTAATTCACATCAAATTATTAGTGAAATTAAAGGAAGTATAAACTGAAATTAAAGGAAGTATAAACTGAAATTAAAGGAAAATCTGATTAATTTCATAAGAAATTCACCCATTAGGTGATCGAATCTAAATATTAAGAACACCCCATTTGTTTGAGAAATCTTTTTACATGAACGATTGATATGGTGATTAAGGGGTATGGATGAAAAAAAAATCAGTACAGGATTAGAAGAACTGGATTCTATTTTACAAGGGATAAAACCAGGCGATAATTTCGTTTGGCAAATATCTTCAATAGATGACTATATACCATTTGTCGAATATTTTGCTCGTTTTGCGAATAAATCGAGAAGCAATTTAGTTTATTTCCGATATGGAAATCAGAAAAAAGTAATAAAAGATGAATATGCAGCAACCACTATTTTTTTGAACCCTGCTGAAGGTTTTGAAGACTTTGTTGCTCAAATTATTCAAATTATAGAACAACAAGGTCCTTTTGTTTACTATATTTTTGACTTATTAGATGATCTCATTGTTGATTGGTATAGTGATGTAATGGTCGCAAATTTCTTTTTATTAATTTGCCCCTACTTACACAAAATGAAAGCATTAGCCTATTTTTCCCTTTTGCAGAATCAAAATTTATCCCATTCATTAAGAAATATTCAAAATACGGCACAAATAGTAATTAATGTTTATCCTCATGTAAATACAATCAATTATTATATTTATCCTGAGAAAGTCGAAAAAAGACATTCTTCAAGCATTCATATGCTTCATTATTGGGATCGAACAGAAGGTTTGGAAGGAAAACTCACGCCTGTTCGGGAAAGTGGGACAATAACTAGAATAATTAAAAAAACCCCTCTTCCAGAATTAAATTTTACAGTTAGAAGAATGGATTCATGGTTCGTCGATTTTAAAAAAGCCCAAGATTTAATGGAAAAACTTGAAGAATCTAATTATCAATTTGAAGAACAAAAAGCAGAAAACAAAGTGGAACTAAAAACAGAACAAAAATTACAACAAAGTATAGAATATATCCAAGAAGAAGAAAATGAAATTAAAATAAAGATCGAATTGTTAAAAAACAAACTTATTCGCAAGGTTTTACCAGATGATGATAGAATGCGAATTTTGGCAGTTAATTATTTATCGTTAAGAGATTTGATCAAAATCGGAAAAAGAATGATAGGGACGGGTCAAATTGGGGGAAAAACATCTGGTTTCTTAATTGCAAGAGCAATAATTAGAAAGAATAGACCAGATATGAAAGAAAGACTTGAGCAACATGATTCATTTTTCATTGGTTCACATCTTTTCTATACATTCTTGATTTTGAACGATTGTTGGGAAGATCGAAAGCGTTTGACAAATAAAAATACATTTTTACAAGGATTACAAGACATTCAAAGAAAAATCTTAAATGGCAAATTTGAACGCTATATAATTCGACAATTCCGAGAAATGCTGAATTATTTCGGTCAATCACCAATTGTTGTTAGATCTAGTAGTTTACAAGAAGATGCATTCGGAAATTCATTTTCTGGAAAATATGAAACGATTTTTTGTCCAAATCAAGGTACACCTGAACAGCGTTTAAAAAATTTTATTTCGGCAATAAAACGGATATATGCAAGTGCTGTTTCTCGAGAAGCTTTGTTATATCGTCAAGATCGTAATTTATTAGTAAAAGATGAAGAAATGGCTCTATTAGTACAAAGAGTATCAGGCATTGATTATGGCCAATATTTTCTCCCTCACATTGCAGGAGTAGGTTTTTCTTATAATCCTTTTGTTTGGGATGAAAAAATAGATCCAAATTCAGGATTCTTGAGATTAGTTTTCGGATTAGGCACTCGAGCAGTAGATCGTACAGGAGATGATTATACACGCTTAGTAGCTTTAAATGCACCAAACCTACGCACTTCCAAAGATTTAGCTGAAATTAGAAAATATTCGCAATATTATATCGATGTTCTTAATCTAAAAACTAACAAATTAGAATCAATACCTTATCATCGATTTTTTCACATGGATCTTGATATCCCCATTAGTTTATTTGTTACGGCTGATCCGGGTGCTGAACAGCGAGCTCAACAGCTGGGGTTGAAACATTCGTTTACTTCTATTCTAACCTTAACACCAATTCTAAATAACTCAAATATTCTTCAAGATCTTGGTGATATATTATCTGAATTACAAAAAGCTTATTCTTTTCCAGTAGATATTGAATTTACAATTAATTTTCGATCTTTTAAAGAATATACAATTCATTTACTTCAATGTCGTCCATTTCAAGTTACTCAAGAAACAAAGGGAATCAAAACTCCTGAAAATATAGAACAATCTAACATTGTAATAAAGTTTAAAGGCCCAGTGATTGGTACAAGTCGGAATGTATTTGTAGATCGATTGATATATATATCTCCACATGATTACTCTGAGTTAAGTATTCAAGAAAAATACCTAATTGCTCGTATTATCGGAAATATAAATCTTAATTATTGTTCCCATTCACAAAACATCATGTTGATTGGCCCCGGCAGATGGGGAACGAGTTCACCTAATTTGGGTGTTCCTATTACGTATGAAGAAATAAACAAAATAAGCATTATTGGTGAAATTGCTGAAATGCACGATCATTTGATTCCTGATATTTCGCTGGGAACTCATTTCTTTAATAATATTGTGGAAAATAATTTACTTTATTTTGCTTTAAACACTGATAAAGGAGAATATTATCAAAACTTAGAATTATTGAAAGATGAGCCAAATAAATTGCTGGATATAATGCCGCATGAACAAAGATGGGCAAGTGTTATTAAAATATATGATTTTCTTTCTAATTCTATTGAAACTAATAAGAAATTAGTATTCTTTGCTGATGCGATATCACAATCTGGGATTCTTTTTTTTAAATCAAAGAAATAATTAAATTTGTGGTGACTATAAATATGCAATCAGAAATTACAAAACATGGACCTTTACATGATAATAATGGATATCTGATTCAATCAGGATGGGCACGAGATCTTTTATTACAATACGAACGTTCTAAAGTCCGTGCAAATCCTCTCCGAATCAAGGAATGGGATTTTTACGAAATTCGTAATGATGAATTCGGTTTAATTCTGGTTATTTTTGATGTTGGATATCAAGGAACTATTAAAGCTCAATTTTTAGATTTTAAACGTCATGAAACCTCAGAAGCAAGTGAATCAGAATGGTTTACAAAAGGAAAATTGAATTTACCTCCATCGAGCAATTCTGGTGATATTCGATATACCATAAAGAATGCTTCGTGGGAATGTTTAAAGAAAGACGATCACCATCTTTTAAAATTTAATTTTCCTGATTATCTTGGAGGAAAAGGCTTCAGTGGTGAAATAAAGTTACTTTATCCAAGAGATATGGAATCTCTGATAAATATTATTCCATTTAGAAGCCCAAAACAATTTGTTTATGCACAAAAAGCAAATTGTATGCAAGCTTTTGGTTCTTTTAAGGTAGGTGAAAAACAATATCAGTTTTCTGAAGAAAATCCAAGTTTTGGATGTTTAGATTGGACCAGAGCTGTGTTTCCCTATAAAACATCATGGTATTGGGCATCAGCTTCGGGATTATGGAAAGGAAATTTATTAGGGTTCAATTTTGATTATGGATTTGGAACAGAATCCAGTAAAAATATGATTTTCTTTAATCATAAGGGACATCATTTAGATGAAGTAACTTATCAATGGAACCATTCTAATGTAAAAGATGATTGGATTTTTAAAAGCAATAACGATCGAGTAAAAATGCGACTCCATCCCACATTTATCATGGTTGAAGATACGAATTTTCTTGTTTTACGAATGAAAGTATTAAAAGCGTACGGTTATTTTTCAGGAGATTTGGTGTTGGATAATGGAGAAATTCTTCATATTTCTAAAGAAGATCACTTATTTGGGCATGCAGAACATGTTGTAAATCGATGGTGAAATTTAACTTCATTTTCCAATTATTTTTTTTATTCTGCTTCATTATTATGCTTTGCTATGAATATTATAAATAAGAAGATCTTTCTGAAAAAAAAAATGCAAAAAAAAAAAAAAATGATGTATCTTATACTTCTATTCTTCATCATTTCCCAGATAAAATTCCAAAATTGTTCTGAAAATCCATCAAGTAATTTAGTTTTCCCAGTAAAAGCAACAGGAGACTCTTCTACAATATTTCATCGTTACAATTCTTTGCAATTTTCCTCGTCAATTACTACCTTTGAAATTTCAGATTCCTATTTATTCATTGCCACAGATAACAACCAAATTAGAATATTTAATACATCTGATTCTTTGAATCCTGTTGAAATGTCATCAATTAATATGAATTCATCAATACTTGCTTTGACACTTAATGAAAACGGTAATTTTCTTTATATTTCCCTTGAAAATCAAGGAATTTCAGTTTTTAACATTACAGATCCAATAAATTATGAAATTACAAATATAATAACATTAAACATTAGCTTTTCTCATTTAATTGTATCAAACAATCTTCTTTTTGCACAATTTCAAAAATCAATTTATTATTTTGATATTTCCAATCCATTTCATGTTGAAAATATAGGAAAAATTTATTGTGATAAATTTAACTCTATGCAATTCAGCCAACCTTATTTGTTTTTAGCCGAAGATACTATTGGATTACGGGTTGTTGATTTCTCCAATTTGCAAATACCTGTTAATAGAAGTGTTCTTGTTGATCAAATTAATGATTTAAACTCAAGTTCAAATTATAATGAAATAAATGGAAAAGACTTAGCTGTCGATTTAGAAAATAATATTATATATTTGGCTGCAGAAAATGCAGGGCTACTTTCTATTTACTTGAAAAACATATCTCATATTGAAGTAATTAATAATTTAACAGATACAATTCCAATGGAACATATTTTACTTAATGATAGTCTCTTATTTGGAGGCTTTAATTCAGCAGGTTTGTGTTTATTGCAAGTTCCAATCTATGGCTATCCTAATTATGTTGATGTATCTGAAGAACAAGGGAATTTTAATCAAATGAGATTAGTTAAAACAACTTTATTCGTAGTAAATCAAAGTTATCCAGTAGGACAGACAGATGAAATGGATCAAAAACCATATATTTCAGAGTTAATAATATATGATTGTTCAGAAATAAATGCGTATCTTTCTGGTCTTGATAACTCTAGAATAAACATTTTATGGCAGATTGCAGCATTATTTGTGGTATTTGGTGTTATAGGTTTTATTATCGCTAAAATAGTTAGCCCAAAAGCAAAATAATTATCTTGATTGTTATGCATATTAAGTGATCAGATTTATCAAAAATAAATATGAATAAGTTTTTTTCAGCGTAAACTTTTTTGGAAAGTAGTTCTTGGGTTAAATTAGCACCATGGTTTTTAATGTCCAAGATTTAGTTAATTACATTTCTACAGATATTGTGCCTCCAGAAGCCATGATGCAGCTAAATCAACTATTATTTAAAGAATTGCGGGAATATTGTTTGGCTTGTGAAGATGACCGTATGATATGCGTACTCTCCCCTCAATGTCCTAAACGAATATTATTAAAGGTTAGGTTGCAAGCAGGAGCAGGTTACGAAGATCTTCCACAGTTTTGCTACTCTCAAGCAGTAAACAACATACGACGTTATTTGAATAAGAATACAACTCTTTACACACCACAAGATGAACTTATTTATAATAAAGATTTTCTTGATATAATGTTTCCCCGCATGTATAAGAATATAATCAAATACTACAAAACTGATATTAAAAAACTTCATGAATTAATACAAAAAAGTAAGATTCCTGCAGTAAATTTGGATTTTCGCTATGGTGATCGTGAGATCTTTGATCGAATTATCCATAAAGATAAAGTTATTCGAGAAGGAACCTTTCTTTATGATATTGTTGGACCTCATATTATCACCTGGTTTGAAGGAGCTATATTTATATCTGATTTTACCACTGACCTAACAATTGTAAATGCAAAAGAGGATATAATAAAAGATTTAAGCATAATGGATCTAGTTTTTCATACATATTGTGCTGAAATGGATCTTGAAGGAGTTTCAATCGTTAGTGGAGAACATCAAATTAACTTAATTATAAAAATACCTTTTATTCAAGTACATTCAGATAATATTTCTGAAGAAACTCAATTTTTCATAAAATTTTTTGAATTTTTACAGGAAAATTACTTTGAAATTGAACTCGCAGAAGATTCAAAGGAAAATTTGACTTTATCCTTAAAATATCAAAATCTTAATCATTTTTTAAACCAAAATCAACTTCATGCTTTAACTTATAACAAAATTCGAGAATTACTGAACAAATTCAACGCTCTACGTCAGGATAATTTGAAATATAAAAAACATCAATAAATTAAATCAAAAATAATATTAATCTTAATAATGTAAAATGCATGAATAAAAATTGCAAAAATATTAACATCTTTGAAATAGAACTTAATCAATCAAATAACAACAAAATAATGAATAAGAATTAAAACACCTATGGGAATGAATCATTATGGAAAACACAATGGAAGAAATCTTCAATTTTATAGATAAAAAGGACTATAATGCAGCGGTTCAATTAATAAAAACTAATTTAGACAAGCGGGATCAGAAGTTTATTGAAGATCTTGTTCCCAGCTTAAATATTATTACTGATACAGCTGAAGAAGTCGTAGAGAAAATTATGCCTTCCCTCCTTGGAATCCTTAATTTTGATGATGATGTTATTCGTTATTCTATAATCATATCCTTAAAAAAATTTGTTGAAGCCCATAAAAAATTAATTTTTCCTTATGTTGAAGATTATATTCGCTATGGTTCTCCCAAAAAAAGGGAAGGGATGCTACGTTTGCTTAAATATGTCGCAGATACAGATCCTTCTTCGATGATCCCCTTTTATGATTTGATCATCTCATGTCTTTCAGATCCAGAAGAATTTGTTAGAAAGAATGCAATTCAAGTGCTTCAATCAGTTGGAAAATCTAATCGCAATGAAATTGAAGCCCGAATTTTAAAATTTCTGAAATTGTTAAAAGATGAATCTGAAATTCGCGCAAGTAATACCGAAATTGTAAAAACTGCCGAACAACTCTTAGCAGAAAAGAAAACGATTGAAGATATTTCTCCTGAGGAACAACTCTTAATAACTGCAGCAGATAAGGTATTGAAAAAAGATGCAGATGGAGTATTAAAGCGAGCGAGTGTTGAAGAAGCAAAGATTGCTGCAGATGAAGTTCTAAAGGAAATCGTAGACATTAAAACATTAGAGCAAGAAGAATTGGAACGCAGAGAACTAGAAGCCCAATCTAAAGCCTTAAAAGAAAAACTAGAAGAAGATGAAAAAAAACTCGAACTGGAAAAACTAAAATTAGAAGAAGAACAACGAAAGATTGAAGAAGAACGCCTTCGACAAGAAAAGGAAAGATTAGAAAAAGAGAAGGAAATAATTGAAAAGCGAAAAGAACTTGAACGTGTAAAACAAGAATTGGAATTGAAACGTTTGGAAGAAGAAAAACGAAAAATCTTGAAAGAAAGTGCAGAACTTGTTCAAGATCATGAGAAAAAATAATCAGAAAAGAGGAATGAATAATATCATTGAATTTAACTTGATATTACTAAATAGGGTAAAAAAATGACACAAAAATCAAATAAAATTGTTTCTAAAGCTGTGATCTTGGCTGCTGGTTTCGGAAAACGCTTAGCACCACTTACAGAAACGCGCCCCAAACCACTTATTGCCATTGGTGGAAAACCCTTACTTTCTCACACACTCGAAGCCCTTAAAATTATTGGAATTAAAGAAATATTACTTATCGTGGGATATAAAAAGGAACAAATTCAAGATTTCTATGGAAACGGAGAATCTAATCTGGGTCTTCAAATTTCTTATCTTGATCAAAAGGAATTTCTGGGAACAGGCCATGCTACACAATTAGCCGAATCATTCGCTAACAACAAACAATTTATGTTGATTTACGGAGATTTATTCATGGACCCAGGTATATATCAACAAATTCGATTAGACTACATTTCAGGAAAATATGATGGCGTGATTTCTGCCAAATCCATGCCAGATCCTACAAAATGGGGAATTTTACAAGTTGATTCAAGAAATATTTTGCGAAAACTTATTGAAAAACCACCAGATGATCGATATGGGACCCTTGCAAATGCTGGAGTGTACATTTTTTCACCCACAATTTTCGATGCTTTAAGACAAATACCAAAATCCTCTCGAGGAGAATATGAATTAACAGATGCCATAACTGCCCGAATTAATAAAGGAGATAAATTCCATGTTTTTGATATTTCTGATTCCTTTTGGAGTGATGTAGGTCATCCATGGCAACTTTTAGAAGCAACAAAGTATCTTCTTAACAAACTTCCAGGCGAACCTACAACAAAGACAACCTTACCTCTTCCTCATTTAATAAATAACGGTGGAAACGTTGAAAATTTTGTAACTATACACGGTACGGTAGTATTAGGTGAAAATTCGATAATAAAATCAGGTAGCTATTTAGAAGGTCCAATAAAAATTGGAAAGAACTGTGTTATCGGTCCAAATGCATATATTCGTCCATATACAGTTTTGGGAGATTATTGTAAAGTTGGAAATGGTTCTGAAATTAAAGGATCTATAATTATGAATCATACAGCAATTCCACATCTTTCGTATATCGGAGATAGTATTATTGGAGAATATGTGAATTTCGGTTGTGGTTCAATTACTGCCAATTTAAGATTAGATAAACAAAATATTATGATGGAAATAAAGGGTAAACGGGTTAATACTGGGCGTCGTAAATTAGGCACTGTTGTTGGAGATCATGCACAGCTAGGTATTCAAGTTAGTATTATGCCAGGAAAAACCATCGGCTCCTATGCTCATGTTGGAAGTAATACAGTAATACATGAGAATGTGCCATCAAATTCAATCTATTTCAATCGAACAAAACCTAGTCTTAAAAATAGAGAATAGAAACGATAAAATTGAACATTGAACTATTCAACACCTATATCTTTCTAATTCTTGGATTTTTTCTTTTTCTATCCAATTATTGCGTAATCAAGACAAAATTGTTTTATATTTATTAGATTTCTCATGCATTTTATAAAATTTTGCAGATTTTGCCAATTTCTTTAGTAAAATCATAATTTGAAAAATAGAAATAAAAATTAAGAAAAAATAAATCGTATTCGACTTTGTGTTTTTATCTAACTACTTAAAATTACAAGATTTTTGTTCAAATTATTCATTTGATTCTTCAGAGTTACTAGAATTGTTATTTTCGCTTGCTTCAGCGCTTTCACTTGGATCCACAGCTTCAGATGCTTCAGAATCAGCAACACCTTCACCCATTTCACCTTCTTCGGCTTCATGTTCATGATGCTTCTGATGTTTCTTTGCCTTTACTGTTTTCCCATGCTCTTTTAACTCTAACTCAACTTCATCAAATTCTTCTTGATCGCTTACTTCAATTTGATCCGTTACTCCTTCAGGAATACTAATGACTTTCACTTTCCGAATTTGACATTCCCGAAGTGGATAAATTGTTTTCGCAATCTTCTTAATGTTTAACGCAAATTTGCCATATATCACACCTTGGATAAACTTTTCATGGGTCATATTTTTGGCAAATTCTTGTAAAACATCATGAATAATCTTCCGAATGGTTAATTTCTGAGATTTCTTCGCACGCCGACGGGTAACTACAAATGTACTCACACGGTAGACCACTCCATCAGCAGTTGTATAGTTGAAAATCCCATCCACTCGGCTTGAACCTCGATGAATCAAAGACCTTACAAAATCTCGAGTTAATTCATGTCCAAAGAAAACAGTATTGCAACGCTTTCCTTGAACTTCAACAATCTTGAATTTTAGTTTAATAGTTGTATGTTTAAAATTTTTAGTTAAGTCATACAATAAAATTTCGATGGTCCGCCCTACTAATGAATCGGGAGTGGATGACGGAATTTCCCCTAAAAATGCTTCCTTAAAGGCTTTTGGAGCAAAAACTTCATACCATTCTTTAGATTTCCAACTATCAATTGTTTTTCCTCGCGCACGCTTACCTTTTCGACCTTTATGAGCTCTACTTGACATATTTTTTTATCACCGTTCGCTTATCGGAGGAAAATCTTGATCTTCTCCGGATCATACTTAAAATCAGGGGGCAACACTCCCTTTCGCCGATAGTATTTCACTAAGCGACGTATTTTAGATTCTGTTCGATTTAATCCCTTTCGGGCTTCTAAATCTTTCTTATTTTCTTCTAAATGATGGCGGATATTTACCGCTTTTCGCGACAAAAATAGCACATCTTCAGGAATTTTCGGAAGGAGATCATTTTCCCTTAAAATTTGGGAAATCTTCTTACCAGTAATAATTTTTACTAAGGGAGTACCAAAGCCATCTCGCAATTCAAGCCCAATCCGAGACATAGATTCACCTCTCCTAGCTAATTCCACGACTTTTTCTTCAACCTCTTCAGCTGATTGAGGAAACCATGGCAAAATCTCCAACTGTGCTGGTCTTGTACTTCCTGAACATCCTTTCTTTCGTGAATGCATTCGGGCCAATAATGTTCACCTATTTAAATACCAAGTAGCTGAGTATAAATAGAACAACCTACAATGGTATAGCAGGAATAATGTAGCATAAAAGAAAAATTTTTTGAGTTTACGTGATCAAGATTTTTAAGGTTAATTTAAATTCAATTTCTTTCTTTTTTTTTTATGCATTCTTATACCTTCTCATACAATTTCATACATTCACATCTATTCTTATCAGATTTGATTTTTCTCTTTTATTTTTACGTATATTTAGAGATCATATTTAAATTTATTATATTTTGCATCTAAAAATAAAATCGATGGCTCGACGTCAGTCATTCCAAAATTTGCAGAATGAATTCATCCATATCTTTAGGTGCGCATAAGAATTAACTGTTTATACAAGTATTTTCCATAAAGGTGCACTTCTAATTTGTCCCATGTCTCCATAAGTTGATGAGTGATCAAAATTGACATTTGCAATAGTTCGCAGTAATTCGGATTTGTACATACACAATCGTTCCAATTTGATTGAGTTATTTCGATATATTCGGAGAAATCAGTAATAAAATTCCGAGGACTAAGTGAAGCTTTAGGATAAGTTGAAATTCCACATCAACCTCTATATCTTTTTTCATACAAGATTAATACAGGAGATTCGATAGAATACTTTTGTTTTTTAATAAATTGAAGCGCTTTGGGTGAAATAATCATAGTGAAAAAAAAGTATCTACCAATAAGGATATTATGATTTTGATGTTATCGTAGTGAAATCGATTCAATACTTATGATAAAATAGAAAAAATATATTTTTTAGAATACAAAGGTTATTTTACTGAATTTCATTTTGGTAACCCTTAGATACTGCTCATAATAATTCTTTTTTTGAATAAAAATTATCGTTTTTAAGAAAAATAGAGCTAAATATTCCTATAAGGATTACAATAGATCCCCAAAAAAAGGTTATAGAAGTTGATTCGTGAAGTAAAATGATTCCAAAAATTGTTGCAAAAATTGGTTCAAGTGAAATAATTATTGCAACTGAGATCGATGTAATTTGTTTTTGACCCCAAAACTGTGCTAAAAATGGGGTAATAGTAGTAAAAATTCCGATATAAAGTATCAATAACCAATGTTTTAAGGAAAGTGAACTAATATGAACAGATTCTCTGGTAATAAGCAAGGTAATTAACATGAATATATTAATCCAGAAAAATTGCACAAGAGTTATTGCAATACTATCATATTTTTGAGCATATTTTTCAAATAACACAATTTGAAAAGCAATTACAAAAGCTCCGATAAAATTTAATAATTCTCCCAACCCAAAATTGAAGGAATGACCAGATTTGTTATAAAACATGATAAAATAACCACAAATTACTAAAAAGATAGAAACAATGATTTTTTTATTTGGAACGGTCCGTAAAATTAACCATGCAAAAAAAGGAGTGAGAATAACAAAGGATACAACAACAAATCCAGCAGTTCCCGCAGAAATAATCTGTAAGGAAAAAGATTGCGCTAATAAACCAATAAAAAATACAAATGCGAGAATAAAGGAATGCAAAAATAGTAATTTGTCTATTTTTAACCGATTCTTAAGAAAGGGAAGAAGGAAGATGAAAGCAATCAACATTCGTATCCAACAAAGCCAAAATACAGGAAAATCACTTAAAAGAATTTTAAATACGCTGTAAAAAGAACCGTAAGAAATCGGAACACTTAAAATTGCCAGATAAGCCAAAAAAAGTGATTTTTTACCCATGAATTTCTATATTTACCATCTATTAAATGTTTTATATTATATGAAGACTTAATTCAATTATGATTCAGACTATCAAGTTTTGCACTGGAAATCCAAATAAGGTTAAAGAAGTGCAATCAATGTTTACAAATTCACTCCCAGAAATTTCTATCATTCAATATAAATTACCGTTAGTTGAAATTCAAGCAGAAACTTTAGAACAAGTGGCATTATTTAAACTTCAAAGTATCCAAAATAAAATAACACCGCCTTTTTTTATCGAAGATGCTGGTTTTTTTGTAGATGATCATTTACATGGATTTCCAGGTGTATATAGTCATTATGTCATGGATACTATTGGATGTGAAGGAATTTTAACATTATTGCAAGATAAAATAGAACGACGAGCACATTTTGAAGCTGTAATTGCATATATGGATGTAAATAACAATATTTTCTTATTTAAGGGAGAAAATGTGGGACAAGTATCTTTACAAAAACGTGGTACTTCTGGGTTTGGATTTGATCCAATTTTTATCTCTAATGATTCTCCTGGAAAAACCTTTGCTGAGATCGGTTTGGAAGAAAAAAATAAAATATCGCACAGACGGCGCGCATTAGAAAAATTTATTGATTACTTTAAATCTCATCTTTAAATAAGAGAGAAACTTATTCGCACAAAGAACTAAAATCATGAATAAAAAGAGAAAGAGTAAATTCAAAAAAAAATGGATAGATTTAATGGTTTTATTCTGTGTGACTAGTGTGAATAATTTATTTGTTTTTTCCTCTTGTAATCATCAGTAAAAAGATGAAGAACAAGACCATAAACAAGAATAGAAAAACCCATATGGTTGAAATTGCAGGAGACCATAAAAAGGCCAAGAATGTAAATGGAATTCCAAAAATTAATGTAAGAATAACCAAAGCAACGATATTTGTCTCCATATCCTTAAGATCCATAACTACAGGAATAATTACAGATAATGTTAATAATGTAGCCAGTATTTTATAGGCTATAACGATTCCAAATACGGCGTGACCTGTACTTTCAGCATCAAAGATTGGCAAAAAGAAATATTTTAATACAGGTATTGTTCCATTCTTCATATGTTCCAAACCAGGAAGAGCTGGTAAAACAGCTGACAGAATTAAGTTTATGATAATTCCCACAATTAACATTAAAGCAACATCATCTGCATCTTTAAATCCTTGTGCTTTATCTTTGATAATTATATCTCTAATAACTGCAAATAACCATAATACGCATAAAACAAGCATTGCGCCTAGCGCTCCAAAATCGAGCATATCGTTTTTAGTTACAATACTCCAAAGATAATTTGCAGGCAGAAGTGCGGCAATATATGCGATTGATCCATAATTATCGCCCCGTTTGAATAAATCATAGAAGAGAAAAACCAAGTAAATTAGACTAAAAGAAATTAGTAAGATTATCTGTTCAATTGCAAACGCCATAATGATCACTTTATCCTAGTTATAACATTAGTGAACTTCTTTATTAAATATTATAGCGCCTTTTATTAGCAAAAATAAAAAAGTGGCTTTTCTTTAGTTATTTATTTTGTGATCTTTGTTAATAAGAGAAATTTTTATTGGGAATTCTGCTTAATTTCAAACCATATGGAGTTGAAAAAAGAATTAATTGGTTTAAGAATCTTTATGGGATCTTTTTTTACTGAAATTGAAAAAACATTTGGGTCAAGTACTGTAAAGGCAATTCTTAATCGGATGGGACAGAAGCCTGCAGAAATTGTTGCTGATGATATTTTAAAGAAATATGGAAAAACAGCATCAGAACCATTTGATGTTCCATCAGCTGCATTTAGCTTATTCCAAAATACAATTACAAAATTATATGATGCAGAAGTAATTGGACATGAAGAACTTAAAGATCGATATATTATTCATATAAAAAACGAGTGTATTTACCGCCAAATTATTAAAAATCATGAAGAGTTAAAATTTGGTGATACATTATGCGAATTTACTTTTGGGTATTTTGAAACTGCAATGAAAAAACTTACTGGATTGAATGTTGAATATAAATATGACAAAAGCCAAAGCGACGATGATGCTTGTTCTGTAAAAGTTATATTTTATAAGAAATTTGAAGAGATTGAAAAAAAGCAACCTAATTCAAAGGAAATTCCTATAGTTAATATTATTGATAAAACAGAAAAATGAGATATTACGATATTATGTGAAAAAATATGATTCCATTTACCTTTTATGATGCATTAGCAGGTGATTATGAAACTCCAACCAAATTTGCGTTATTCGGAATTCCTTGGGATGCAAATTCAACTCATACTCATGGATGCCCAAGAGCAGCACCATATAAACTGCGAGAACTTACATCATTTCTTGGAAGAGCGACAGAATTGGAACAAGATATCACCCAATTTAATATATGTGATTTTGGTGATATAAAGGTTCTTTCTTCAAAACCAGAACAGACTCGAAAAAATATTATTGAATTTATCAATGAAATGCTACCGTGGAATACATGTAAACCGATCCCAGTCATGTTAGGAGGTGATCATTATTGTACGTATCCTGTAATTAAAGCACTTCACAGTCGACGTCAAGAAAAGCAAGAACCTTCATTTGGTGTCATTGTTTTTGATGCTCATTTAGATTATTATGACAAATGGTTGGATGAAGAAACTGATTTTCACTGTACGGTGACAAAGAGAATTGCAGATCTTCCCAATATGGGAGCAGAAAAGGTTATAATTCTTGGAGTAAGAGATATGGATATTCCAGAAATTGAAATGGCTCATCACGACAATCTAAAATACATTCCAGCGTACAAACTGCAAAATTATGAACAAATAGCCGCTGAACTGCAAAAAATATTACAACAATTTCAAAAAATAGGGTTATCAGAAATATATGTTTCAATAGATATAGATGTCCTTGATGGATCAAACACACCAGGAACCGGTTATAGTATTCCAGGTGGCATGACATATAGACAGTTATGGAACGCACTAAGATTCTTAGCATCTCATTTTCAAATTATTGGATTTGATTTGGTTGAAGTTGCACCTGATTTAGATCTCCCAACAAATCTAACCCAAATCACGGCTGTTAAACTCATAACAGAATTCATGGGATTTATTATTGAGCAAACCAGATTAAGCAAATAAAAGGAGAAAAAATCATAAAATGAAAGAATTACCAGAAGGTTTAATGACACGCCCAGTCGAGCAGATGGATGTTCCAGCCAGTCAAGATATTGTTAAAATGGTAGACTCATGGGACAATATGGGTTTTAATGCAAAAAGGTTAGCTAAAGCATGTAAAATCTATGAAGAAATGATTCGAAATAAGGAGTGCGTGAAATTTTTTGCATTATCTGGAGCTATGGTTCCAGCAGGTATGCAGAAAATAATATACGATTTTTTAGATCTTGGATTTGTGGATGTTTTAGTCACCACTGGAGCAAACCTAACCCATGATATTGTAGAATCATTAGGTGATCATCATCTACAAGGATTTTTAAGTGAATCACCCCAAACTAATGAATCTCTTCATGAAGAGGCATTAAATAGGATCTATGATGTATTCATGCCAAATCAAGTATATGAAAATATGGAAGATTGGCTGAAAACTTTTAAGATCGATCCAAAATCATCAGTAAAAGAAGCTTTATGGACTATCGGAGAACATTTACCAGAAGGATCAATATCATTATTAAAAAAATGTGCAGAAAAAAAAATCCCAGTTTTTTGTCCTGCAATTACAGACTCAGGATTAGGAATGCAGTTATCATTTCTTTATCCTGGTTTAAACTTGAATCATTTTTCAGATTTACAAGATTGTATTAACTTAGCATGGGACTCTGCTGTACCAGGAGTGTTTATTGTTGGAGGAGGTGTCCCTAAAAATTTTATATTCCAAGCTATGCAATTTTCCCCTAATTCTGCGAAGTTTGTTGTTCAACTTACAACTGATGTACAGGTTTCTGCTGGAGGCCTTTCTTCTGCTTCTTTAAATGAAGCTATATCTTGGGGGAAAGTAAATGCTCATGGAGATACTTCTCAAGTTCATATAGATGCCACAATTGCACTTCCTATAATTTTATCGTATCTAAAACAGAAAAAAAAACAAAACCTTATATAAATATGTTTTTTATTCACAAAAATAATTTTAGAGGTTTAAATTAATGCAAATAACGAAATTCACCTTTCATTTGACCCAGAATTTGTTAAACACGGATGACTTTTCCATTGTAACAAAATTACTGAATCAAATATTCATTAACAGGGAAAATAATCCAAATCTTCAAATTCAAATCCTATGCAGTGAAGAAGCAGTCTATATGATTCTTTTTCCTGAATTATTTCTTTCAAAACTAAAAGATCAACCAAATACAGAGATTTTTTTTAATCTTGAACATTGTAAAAGTCTTTTAAATGAAAAAAACACTCAAGATTTAATTTATCAAAATAAATCTTTTCAATGGATTAAAAGAGAATTATTTAATAAAGAAATTATTTTAGCAATACAAAATCCTAGCGTTTGTTATTTAAAGTTTTAATTGATGACTCAAGGAACGGGAATTAGCATGGAAAATAAAAAAATTCTTGCACTAGTAATTAATTCGCCTTATTCTACTCCTCTTTTACCTGAAAAAATTCAAATAATAAAGCACTTACTCGAACATCAATTTGAAATTGCTTTATTCTTTTACATCGATGGGATTCACCAACTTCAAACAGAACAGTTTCCCAGAAATTTTGCCAATATTGGTCAACAATACGCATATTTACATCAATTATATCCGGATCTACAATTCTATGCTTGTTCTCGTTGTACAGCTGCTCGAGGATATATTAATTTAAATCAATCAAATCTTGAAGAAGAATATTATATTTCATCAAAATTATTCCCTTTCGTTCAAATTGTCTCAATTCGTAAATTTGGAGAATTACTTGCCAAAGGGTATCGACTTCTCCAATTATAATGAAAAAGGCATAATAGTAAGAATAATAGTTATAATAATCAAAATAATAATTATAATAATAATGAAATCACCAAAAATATCTATAATATGAGGCAAATCAAATGATAATTCTATTGAAATCTTCTCCTTATGGTTCAGAATTTCCGTTAGCAAGTCTTTTTATTGGTTTCTCTACTGCTCAGCAAGCAATTCCCACAAAAGTAATATTTCTTGAAAAAGGGTTATATAATCTCTTTCCTGAACAAAATTCGGCAAATCATCTTGAAATACCCCCCATTTCAGATTTGATTTTACAATTTATCGGTTTAATTAGGTTTTATGCGATTCCATTGGACTCATCTGAAGGTGTTTTTTCAAAATCATGGTTTATGGAAAAAAAAAATATCTTACCTGGAATTAGAATCATTAACTATTCTGATTTAGTCGAATTTTTAGAAAAACAGCCAAAAAATGTGCTTATTTTATGAGTGATCAATGTTCAATTAGTGCAGAAGAATTAAAAAACCAATTTGGTTCAGAATCGACCTTTTTTCATCTTTATTCTCAAATTTTTATAGAGAACATTAACTCTCAAGAGTTTAAATCTTCTTATAGATATTGGACAAAAGAATTTGGCAATCTTTCAGCTCATTTAAACTCAGAGGAAATGAAATTGGAATTCTATTTACGAATTTCTTATTTTATTTGGATATCGCAGCAAATCATTCATGAAATTGATTCTACATTTGATTTCGATCAAAATTTACCTTTTTCTTTCGCATCATTTCAGTTTAATTTTAATTATCCAATTCAATCTTTAGAGAATAAACAGTTTTTTGCTAAAAAACCTTTAAACAATAAACTTCCAAATAATATGTTCGTAATTAAGAAATTTGCTGATGAAGATTTGTTTTCCCCACTTTTGACTGATCTACTTTCTTTAGATACTCTAGAAGAAAAAGGTATGTTCTTTACTCCTAACAGTATTGCCAGATTTCTGGTCTATCAACTAAATAGATTTGATGGGTTCACCTTAGAAAATGCGATTATTGATCCTACATGTGGTAGTGGGGCAATTCTACGAGTGATAGTTAGACAAATTCTTGATTTAAATATTCCTTTTTCAAAATTTCTTCATTATTTCAGCAATATTTTCGGAATTGATGAAAATCCTGCTGCTTTACTCTCAACTATTTTAAATCTTTGGATAATGATCACAAAGCACTATAACCATCAATATAACTTCAAACAATTGTATTCATACTTTAAGAAAAATTATTTTTGTTTAGATTTACTCGATATATCAGACAATAAATTGTTTTCAGAACGTATATTTCATATATTTCATATTGTTCCAACAGGTACTTCATTTCAATCATCAAAAATTCAAAAGAATAAACATAAACCAAATACTCGATATTTTTTTACTGCAATTGGTAATTTACCGTGGAATGTTTTGAATAATATCCGCACTCCAGCCCTTAAAGATAAAATTCTTTCTTTGGCTAAATATTATCAAATCGGGATGACTTGGAAAAATCAGTCTAATATTGAAATTGCGACTATTTTCTTTGAGATCATTCGTAGAACACTAGTTAAAGCAGGAGGAATAATGGCATTTCTGCTTCCAGCCAGTTTACTAACTGGCTCACAACATGCTAAATTCCGTCGTTTTTTAGGAATAAGTGAAATCTTGAGTTTCCAATTATTTCCTGATTTTTTTCCAATTCATTCAATGTTATTAATTTGCAGAACTAAATATGATAACACCTCTGAACTAGATAGTAACTTAAAATATGTTCCATTACCGATAAAATCAAGTAAAGTCACTTTTCTAGAAAAACAAAATACTGAAACAAAACATCCTAGCTTAAATTGGATAGAAGAATTTCTTGGAATATCATATCCAGCAACGTTTAAAATTTACAGAAATCAACCTTTAGTGGGAAAATATATTGTTAAAAGTCAATATCATTCCAAAATATCTATTTCTCCTTCAGATTATACAAAATTGGTTTATCGAGGATTTGATATTACACCTCGCAAACTACTTTTTATAGATTGTAATAGAAAGCATATCAAAGACCCAAAAAAAGAAGTGATTCAAATCTTTCCTATAAAATCAGGCTATAGTTCAACTCAAAGTACTCGATGGAACAATGTCACCTTTACACCTACCAAAATAGAGCGCGATTTTATCTTTCAACTAATAAAAAGTACCGATCTTATTCCTTTTAAAATTATTTCCCAACATTTTGCATTTCTTCCAATTAAATTGGAGAAAAAACGCTATCATGTATTATCTGAAAATCAACTACCGCCGTTGGCTAAAGAACATTTCAAAAGATTGAAAATTATTTATCAAAATAATCGCAATCAAAAAGCACGAAATACTTCATTGATTCAAAGTATTTCTTATGGAAATAAGCTTTTTAATCCTCATTTAACACAAAATATAAAGGTTATTTATCCTGTAGGTGGTAGTCGCTGTAAAGCAGCAATAATTCGAGATTCAAAACTATTGATTGATGTTACATTTTATTACTTAACTCCAAAATGCGAAAATGAAGCGTATTATCTTCTTGCTTGGCTTAATTCGAATTTCTTACAAGAAAATTTACATCGTGTTTGTTCTATTGGAGCAAATGGTTCAATACGAGTAATTCACTTAGCACCATGGCAATTTCCCCTACCTGAATATAAAAATGCGAATGATTATAATAAAATTGCAGAAATTGGGAAAAAAATGGAAACAAGGGTTTTTCAAATATATCATGAAAATAAAATCGATATAGATCTTACAAAATCGACAAATCTTTCAAATAATCATATCAATCATCGATATTCTTTAAGTAAAATCTATAAACTCCTAAATCAAGATGACTTATATCAACAATATCAAATTCAATTGAGTAAAGCGCTTCAGCATTTATTTACTACTTATGAAAATAGAACTTTATCCGTTTCACCAAAAGATCAGAATGGTTAAACACAGTAGATAGATGGCCATCATTAGGAAATGTTCTTAGCAGACTATGGGGAATATTTTCAGCAAGATTTTCAGCCATGAACAGAGGTAAGATCTGATCTTTTTCACCATGCCAAATCTCCACAGGAATATCTGAAGAAATTGAAGAAAGATTAAAATCCCAATTTCTTAAATATATCATTGCATCTTCTTTCACAGGTTTAGTTCCATTCATGAATGCTTCATACATTAAACGCGCATAAATTTCAACATTCTCCCAAACTTGAAAAATTTTTTGATCATTTTCAGGAAATGAACTAATGTCTTTTAGAGTAGATTTTAGTGCCTTTTGCCAAGTATTATACCTTCGAGTTAAGGTAATCCATAATCCAAAGGATAAAAGAAAGGGAAAAGAACGCCCAATAATAATGCCAATTTTGAACAAACGATCGATTCCTTGCAAGTTTGACTTTAAAGGTGCCACCCCAGATATTGTAATAATGGATTTCAAACGCTGAGGATTGATAAATTTACCACAAACAAGAGCATATGGTGAACCACCAGATATTCCCAATATTGAAAATTCGTTTAAGCTCAAAAATTGAGCCAACTTAGATACATCCTCTGCCCAGTCAATCAATTGTCTTGGAAAATAAAAAGTAGAATGCCCCATACCTGGTCGATTGGGGCTGATTATTCTAATTCCTTCCGCTTTGGCAATAGTATCTAAGAATTTTCCTTCCATACCACTTCCAGGAAATCCATGAAAATAGAAAAGTGGAATACCAAATGGATCACCAAATTCATAGAATGTAATATATCTCTCATCTGTTATTTGAAAGGAATGAGATTGTGGAAATTTATTCATTGTAAGTAATTCACTTAATTTTTTTGAAATTTCAATATATAAATCGAAAAGATATTTTTATCAATGTTCCGCTGCTTTATTAATTGAACGATTTTCATGCAATCAACTAAAATGTATTCACGATCTAAATTTGGAGCGATTTTTGATGCTCATATTCATACATATTACGATCTTCACGATGGAACAATATCAGCTGAAGACTTAATTAAAATCACATTAAAATGGGGATTTAATTGGGTTAACGCCATGGCTCATGATAGTCTCCGCGGTTTACCTAAGATTAGAAAATTAGCTCAGGAAAAAGATCTTCCTGTAATTCCTGCTTTGGAAATTTCTACTGGATTTAATCATATCTTGGCATATGGAGTTCAAGAATGGCATTTAGCAAAAGATTCATGGAATCCAGAAGAAGTTATCGAACTTCTCAGAGAACAAGATTGTGCCATTTATTTAGCTCATCCAGGTTTAAATCCTTTTAAAGGATATTGGTCACCAGCAATTGTGAAGAGATTAGATATTGATGGCATAGAATGGGTAAATGGCTCGAATTATCTCCTAAATAAACGAACTCATAGATGGTTTAAAGGTTGGAAAAAAGGGAAAATCGCTGGTACTGATGCACATCATATCAACCAATTTGGGTATACCTATACACAAGTTCCAACTAACACAGAAGATCCTGATGAATTAGTGAAATACTTAAAATGTGGAAAATGTAAACCTGGTGGCTCATACGTTCCGATCAATCGATTTTTAATATGGGAAATTTACATATATAGTAAAAAGCATTTCTTTCCTTCTTTTTTCTTTGAAAATTCATGGATCAAGCCACAATATCAACCAATTGGAAAGCTACCAAACGATTCTTTTAATGTAGAAAAGTGGAAAGAAGATCTTTTAAAAAAACCTGTGAGATTTACTTGGTAATAAAAAGTGAAAAATTCTTTAAGATGAAAGAAATATCAAAGAATAACTATGGTATCATTAAATTTAAATGAAATTTCCATAGAAGAAGTATCTAAAAATTTCTTCATAGGAATGCAAAAAGAGTGGTTTTTAATAACTGCAGGAACGATTGATCGATATAATATGATGACTGCAGCATGGGGTGGTGCAGGAATTCTATGGGAACAACCAGTAATGTATATTTTTGTTCGCCCAAGTCGATATACATATGAATTCTTAAATCAAAATAAACTATTTTCATTGAATTTTCTTCCAGAAGAAAAACGAAAGATCTTAAAAATCTGTGGTTCTAAATCGGGAAGAAATATTAATAAAATGGAGATAGATGGATTAAGTCCTGTCTCAATAAAACTTTCTGATGAAACTGTTTATTTCAAAGAAGCAGATTTAGTATTTATTTGTGAAAAAATTTTCTTTCAAGATTTGAATTCAGAGCAAATTCCAAATTCAGTGAAGAATGAATTCTATTCTTCAGGAGATTATCATAGAATGTATGTAGGGAAAATTTTAAAATGTTATCAAAGAAATGAGAGTTAATATTCAAATCTAACTGAAATATCACCATACAATTTTGTATATTTTGTATTATTTCTTTGATTTTTTTTACAAAATAATTAAAGTTCCAAAAATAAATAATATGTATGAAAAAAGGAGCAACAATTACCATTGTTCTGACTTTCCTACTCGCTGGTGGTAGTTTAGGGACATTTTTTGGTGGTCAAACCTATTTTTCATCAAAGGTTAATGAAGCCGAAATCAATCTTAATTCGATTGAACTCATGGAATTTCAAAATAACCAATTTATTTTCCATGCAATTCTATCGCTTAGTACAGATGTTCCACTAAATGCATCAGTAGAATTGCGAGACATTAGCATCTCATATAACAACGAAGAAATTGGTCCAGTAACCATCAGTAACCCTACAATTTCAACAAATCAAAGCCAAATTTCATTTACAGGTGCAGTATCAATATCTAATCCCAGTATATATCGAGATCTTGCATCAGATTTACTTTCTGATTCTTCTGTTGAAGTCTCTCTTAAAGGTTCAGTAGATTTCAGTGCAATTGTATATACAATAACAACATCGTTTGATAAATTGGTATCACTAACAGGTTTTAATGGCTTAGCATCACAATTATCAAATTTGCATGTTACAGGTGGTAATTCAACTGATTTATTTGTGGATTGTGACATTTCGTGGGAAAATCCGACTGATTTAGAAATTGACCTAAAAAACTTACAAATTAATATTTATTATAAAAATACCAAGATTGGAGATTATATCTTTGGGATAATTACAATTTCCCCTGGAATACATGAAGAACATATTAGCCTAACTGTTGATGCCACATCTTCCAGCTTAATGAGTGATTTTATTCAAGAAAAATCAATTGAATTTGAATATGGATTAGTTCCAGACTTAGGAATTGAAAATCAAACGAATTTAGGCGAAATTTACAGAGATTCAATTACTCTGGCAGGTTTAGATCAATTACCGTTAATCATAAATAATATGCATTTGGTTAATTATACCGATTCTGCAATTGAAATCGAATTAGATTTAAACTACACCAATCCTTCTGCTGTAACAGTTCAAATGTCTTCACTAACCATGGATGTTACTTATGAAGATCATATAGTCGGGAACATCTCTGTTGAAAACTTAGTTTTAAATCCAGGTGATAATAATTTACGTATTAATGCAACTTTAATTCCTGCTGGCACAACATTATTGGATGATTATATTAATCTTGATACATTAACGTTCTGGCTTAATGGATATGCAAATATTGTCAAAGATGAGAATGAATCTGTGTTCCTATTCAGCAAAAAATTTGAATTAGAAGGATTTAAAGGGTTACCTTTAAGTATTACAACTTTTGATTTAATTAACATGACTAAAACGGAGATGGGAGTTAAAGTCGATGTGTTAGTAAATAATGAAGCGTTATTGGAAGCATCTATTCCTGAATTAGGTATCAATGTTGAGTATAAGGGCTTTTTAGTTGCATCAGAAGTATATCATGATGTAGAACTAACTAAAGGAGCAAATTTGTATTCTTTTAACGTTGATTTAAATCTTACTGAAATTAATTTAGTAAATGAATTTATTTTTGAAACCGAGTTAATTTTTGAAATTACTGTACAAGCGCGCTATGGAGTGGCAAATATTCTCCAAGAAATTTATAAAAATTATACAGTTATAGGTATGGGTGGTTTGAACTTAGAGATTAAAAAGTTGGAAATAAATGACGCAGCAGATGATTTTCTAAATCTTACTATTGAAACATCTTTCAATAATCCCTCCGAATTCGAATTTTCAAACATGAATTTATATATAGATATATACTATAACAATACCTTAGTTAGCAATCAAAATTTGCAAATAAATCTAACAACTTCTGAAAATACCCATATTGTATTCTTAATTATCAATGATCCAGTCGTAATTGATGAAATCCTCGATCTTTATTTGCACACTGAGCAAATTCCATTTGATTACAACATAACAGTTTCATTATTTGATAGTAATATAACTTTTAGAGGAAAATATAACGTAACGGGATTAGGTGCAATGAAAATGAGTATAATGGATTTCACAGTCAGTAAAGCGACCAATTCCTATATCGATTTCATTGTTCAGACAAATATTACTTTAGCTACAGGAATTTCAGTAAATCCTCACAATATCTCAGCAGATGTGTTTTATAATAGCTCTTTTATTGGAACTGCTTTTATTTCTCATCCAAATCTAACTGCAGAAGAAAACGTACTTGATCTTGTGCTCCGGATTTCGGGTAATTCAAGCGACGTGGAAGAATTCATGAGTAATTATATCAATGGGAATAATAGCTTATTTGAAATCAACATTTCGATAATGGTTTATAATTTGAATATCACAAATAGTATGAATTTTACTTTATATGGAATTGATGAAGATCTTTTGACGATATCAGTAACTTCTATAAGTGTAGCAATCACACCAGGATTTCCTGATCCATCATATTCATATACAGTCAATCTAGCATTAATTTTCACCAATCCTATGGGATTTGAAATCAACATTACAAATTTTGCAGGAACGATAGATTTCGATGATATAGATGGTTGTTCAACACCTATTTCATATAGCCCATATATGAATTATATTTTAGATAATCCAAATTTAGATTGGTCTGCATTACCCATCGAAATTAGTGAACATTCTTCTTCGTCTAAATCTTATCAATTCACAGGCAATGATGTTGAAACCACAGTTAGATTAAATGATGACTACAATTTAGACAACAATCTCTTACTTGATATTATTGGAGATCTATCCATTCAAATTGGATTATATGATTTTACAGTTTCTATAGAATTACTTAATGTTCACGTTGATTAAGTGGATTTTTTTACCCTTTTTTTTTTCTCTGTTCTTTTATGTATATTTGGATTATTAGTCAGAAAATGCTCGTTTATTGTGATATAGCAACATATTTCATTTAGAAAGTTAAAACAAATTAGATTTCTTTAGATTTCTAAAAATAACACCAATTTTTCAATATTTTTTCTTTTAAGTAAAATGCATTTTTATTTATTCAAAAAAATTCTTATAATAAACCCATTTTTGAGATAAGAGTTAAATATGAAAATAAACATATTTATATTAGTGTTTTAAAAACATTCAATCATTTCAAAGCGTGAAATGGTTTAATCCTCGACAACTTACATCTCCCACATTTAACTCTGTCGTTGAAATATATATAACAAGATAGGATGTTTCTGGCAAATATCGTTACGTACATTCTATGTCTGGAGAAAATCCAAAGAAAAAAGCAATAAAAACACTAGCTAATCTACTTTGAAAATCTCAAAAGAAAAAAAAATCTTAAAGGGAGATTATATGTCGAAATATACAAAAGGAGGATAAATAAAAATGGAAACCCATCATGAATATTCAGAAGATTGGAATATACAAAATCTACATCAAAACGAATACAATAAAAACTATTTAGAGACAAAAGAAATTTTAGAATCGATTAAAAATACTTACCCAGAAGTCGTTAAAAAATTCCCAATGAAAAGTACCCCATACTACCTTTCATTAATAAATTGGGATGATGAAGCAGATCCTATTGCAAAAATGGTTATACCTTCCCAAGATGAACTAAATTACAAAGATATTGGAACAATTACTCATGAACATGATAATACAAAGTTATTTGGATTACAACATAAATATGATCAGACCGCTCTCATCCTTGTTTCTAATGAATGTGCATCTTATTGTAGATATTGTTTTAGAAAACGATTTGTAGGATTACATCAGAAAGAAATTATGCATAATTTTGAAAAGGCTGTAGATTATATTAAACATCATCCAGAAATTAATAATGTCTTACTTTCAGGAGGAGATCCACTAATATTATCAAATCAGAATATTAAAAGAATTTTTGAATTATTAGATGAATTACCTCAATTAAAATTCATCAGAATTGGAAGTAAGGTGCCTGTAACATTTCCAAATCGAATTACAAACGATCCAGAATTGCTAGATATTTTGAGAGAGTATAGCAAACCTAATCGTAGAATTCACTTACAAACTCATTTTAATCATCCAAAAGAAATAACCGAAGAATCAATTTCAGCAATTGACGCTTTAATATCAGCAAATGTTTTAGTTCAAAATCAAAGTGTCCTTTTAAGGGGAGTCAATGATGATCCAAAAATATTGGCAGAATTATTGAACTCACTGGTAGGAATCGGTGTAAATCCTTATTATGTGTTCCAATGCCGTCCTTTCACATATAAACCATCTACATTTCAAGTTCCATTATGGGAAGGAATTGACATAATAAATGAAGCCAGGAAATACTTAAATGGTCAAAGTAAACGCTTTAAATTTTGCATGTCTCATGCAACTGGAAAGATCGAAATTATAGGAAAAATAGGGGAAGAAATCTTGTTTAAATATCACCAAAGCAAGTATCCGGAGAATCATAACAAGATATTCACCAGAAAATTGCCTAAAGATGAAGTTTGGCTTTGGGAACACACATGAAATGATTTTTTTTGTTTTTCATCATTTATCAATAAAATAAAAAAAATGCATTTCTAAAATATTATTATTTCTCCAGGAATTTTTGGAAAAAGACAAACATCAGCAATGTGTGCTTGTTTTGTGATGAATCGAAGCAATCTTTCAACACCTAAGCCACCTCCTGCGCTGGGGAAGAGTTTTCCTTTTTTTGCAAATTCAAGATATGATGAAAAGGCAGAAGGATCTTGGTTTCGTTCCTTTAATTTTCGGAGAATAACATCGTATTCATATTCACGTTCCCCCCCTGAAAGAGCTTCATTAAAACCTTCTGGATAAAAAAGATCATAATTAATGTAGTGACCTGGTCGATTAGGATCTTCTTTATCATAAAACTCACGTTTAAAATCAGTAATCCAAAATAACGATTTCTCTTTATCTGATAATATTTGTTCAAAATCTTTACCATATTGATTAAAAGCAGATTCACTTGAATACCGCGGGAATGGACGACTTGGAATAACTAAGTCTGATTCAAATAACCCCAATTCTGCTTGACATTGACTCTTTACATGCTTAAACACATCCACTATAACACTTTCCATTAAGGCCATAAAGTCATTTTGGGAAGCATGGCGCAATTCAATGTCAACTTGACTGAACTCTAATAAATGTCGCAAGCTTTGTCTTTTTTCTTCAGTTTCTAGGCGAACATTAGGTGAAACAATAAATATACCTTCAGCTCTACTCATAGTCAAAGCTAATTGTTTGTGTAAAATCATACTTTTAGTTAATTGCAGTTGTTGATCCCTATAGTGAATCGATGCATCATATACAGAATGATTTAGTGGATCTGTTATAGGTGATAAAATAACAGGCATGAGTTGAATAAATCCTCGACTATATAATGAATCATGTAGCGCTTTTAATACTTCAGTCTGGATTCGAAGTAGAGCCATTCTTTTTTCTATATCTTGGGAATCTAAATATTTTAATAGCTTTTTCTTCTTTTCATTCGATAAAGATTGTTGCGATTTTAGGGTTTTTTTAATTGTATCTAGCATTTCAAACATCTCACTAATAATAAAATAGTATGATCTTTCAAGAAATCATTCAATTTAAGATTGTTTATTCCAATAATATGGAATAAAATGGCCACAATATCGCAAATATTTATAATTTATGGGATATGTATTCCAAATTAGAATTTATCTTTTTGGAGAGAAATCACAATTCTAATAAAAATTGTGTATTATAAGACTTTATTCCAGATTTCAATAATTTTTGATAGCATCATGCATAAATCTTAATTATTTCAGCATATTTACCTCATTATGCGATCAATAATTGATGAAAAAGATATAAAAATTCTAAATGCATTGAAACAAGATGCCAGCCTTTCTGTGGCAAAATTATCTAATAAAACAGGGCTTCCAGCGACAACTATCCACAATAGAGTAAAAAAGTTAAAAGAAAATCGTATTCTTGATCATTATACTATCGCTGTGGATAAAGATCGCTTATATGGTAATATCGTTGCATTTATTTTAATAAAAACTTTTCAGGCAAATCAGCGCAAAATTGCAAAACATCTATTGAATATTTCTGAAGTGGAAGAAGCAGCAATAATTACAGGGGATCAAGATTTGATGATAAAATTCCGTTGCCGATCAATTTCTGATTTAGATAAATTCATTATCGACGAATTAAGGAAGATTCCAGGTATCCAATCTTCACACACCATGATCTCGCTAGAAAACTATGAAAAATGAAGAAAAATAAAAAATAGAGCATCATTTTGTGAATTTAAGCAAATTTAATTATAGTTTAGATTCAAGCCAATTTATTAAATCTTGTATTACTTCTTCTTTATTTGTTTCATTTAATGTTTCATGCCTAGCTCCATCATATATTTTATAACTTAGATCTCTAATTCCTAATTTTTCATAACGATCAACTAATGATTTAAATCCTTTAGCTTGCATGTTGGTTGGATCTTCTCCACCTGAAAAAAGATAAATTGGAAGATCTTTTGGAATTTTTTCTTCATTATTTGGTTTCCATATTTTTTTTAATCCTTTCGCCAATTCAATAAAATAACTATAAGGAACCATGAAACCACACCATGGATCTTCATCATATTTTTTTACAACTTCAGGATCTCTACTTAACCAACAATTCTGTGAATCTGCTGGTTCAAAAGGTTTATTCAAAGGTTTAATAGCTAATTTATCAATGAATTTACCTTTGGCATTATATCCTTTGAATTTTGCAATAATTGTTCCAATAATTAATAATAAATTAAGCATTGGTTGGGCACCATTGGTCCCACTTAAAACAACACCCTTTAATTCAGAACCCCATTGTTGGATATAATCTTGTGCTAAATATGAGCCCCAGGAATGTCCTAAAAGAAAAACAGGCAAATCAGGATATTCTGCCTTAAGATAATCCGTTAATTCTCTAATTGATTTTAGAGTCCCTTCCCATCCATCTGGTCCTAATTCTCCTGCATGTTCTAATCCTAATGCACTTTTTCCATGTCCACGATGATCGTCTGCATAAACGATAAAACCATGCTTGGTCAAAGCTTCAGCAACATGTTGGTATCGAGCAGCATGTTCAGCCATTCCATGTAGAATTTGTACAACAGCTCTTGGTTTTATTGATTCTTCAGGAATCCATTTGTATACAAAAATTTCGATACCAGCATAATCTGTATATGTAAAAGTTTTACTTTGCATAATTTAGCATTTGTCCTATTTCTATTTGAAGGTTTGGAAACTAATTTCATGTTATTTTTGAAATTAATACTTTGAAAGATTATTCAAAATAAAAAGAATTTTTTGAATCTTATGTAAAATTAATATATGAATCTGAACGAGATTTTAAAAATTTCATCAAATTTACATATATTTAATCAAAATAAGAATAAAATGCCTAATTAATTAATAAAGTAAAAAAAATAGATATTTAAAAATATTGTCAAGATTAATTCTTCGAGGTGATTGTAATAATGATTCCTGATCAATCAAGTAATCCTTAAGAAAAAATCATATTACTAATTAAGTCCGCTAAATTTGAAGTTAAACCAAATAGAACTTTTGTTCTATTTTTCTATTTTTCTTTTTTTCTTTTTTTATATTTTTCAAGACCTTAAATATAATTTAAACTTTCAATTTACAATTATTTTTTCCTCAACAAAATTTGAAATGAAAGAGAATTTTGAGAAATTTCATTTCTTTTTCTTTAATTTATCCATATAATTTAGAGAATTTCTACAGATTTCTTTCTAGTTTGTTTTTAAGAAATAATAACAATTTACTTAACCAAGATTTGATTAAATATTACCTTAAAATTTGAAAACATTAACAAGTAAAAGAAATGCGTCATCCGGGAATTGAACCCGGGTCGCTGGCTTGGGAAGCCAACATACTAACCGCTATACAAATGACGCTTAGTAAATATTAGAATACTCAAGTTGAAATAACGAATCATCTAATAAAAATTAAATGGCACTTTCAATAAATAGCCAAAATGAGGGCACAATAAGAAAATAGAATTATAAAAAATAAAGAATACTCGCTTTAAGAATAAAAGTATAATATATTCTTTTTATGATTTATATTTGCTTCATGTATATATATCTGTCAAATGTGGCAAATTTAATGTGGTTATTTTTAGAATCCCGATAAAATTGCACATAAAAAGGCTTAGGAGAGATAGAGCGACATACAACAAATTGTAATTTTTCAAAATTTTCCAAGTATAATGGAAATTCAAGGGCACCGTCATCAATTTCCAATTGTGCATTTATAATTCCCTTTTTTTCAGAAATTTTCATACTGTACATTCCATACGGAGCAATATATTCACCACATATTTCATTTAATAAAGCAATTCGGCGAAAATCTTCAAAAATTATTTCAGGTTTTTGCCCTAATAAGTATGCAATAGCAGCTCGTCCTACCTTTTCAACAGAATCTATGCAAGTGTTTTGAGCAACAGATATTCCTATCTTTAATTCTGGAATTATAGCAAAAAATGAACAACTAGTCCCTAAACCACCTCCATGATGAATAAGAGTATAGGGTATTCCATTTATTCCTTCATCAATCACCCATCCCAAACAGTATTTTGGTTGGGGTCCATATCCATAAGGAGTAGGAATTACAGGATTCCATAATTCTTCAACAGAGTTTGGTTGAATCAATTGAATATTATTATAGCGCCCTTTATTCAGAAGACATTCTGCGTAATGCATCATATCCTCCATTGATACATAAAGCCCTCCTGGAGCTTGTAAATCATTAAAAACTGGGACAGGTGCTTTAGTCAGAACTGTTTTTTTATCTTTTAATTTAGGAAGATAACCTGCCATGCGGTTATTTTCTGGATGATTGTTAAATTGATCAAGAGTGAAAGCAACATTAGTCATTTGTAATGGGTCTAATATTTCTGATTTAACAAATTCAGCGTATGAGCGTCCAGTCAAATTTTCGATAATAAATCCAAGACAAACATACATGTCGTTATTATAAAAGAAATGTTCCCCTGGAGAAAAGTAGAAATATTTTTCAGCATCAGAAATGTGGGCTAAAAATTGATCACGCGATTGTACTGGGCAAATTCGAGAAAAATCTCCAAAAAGATAAAACATTTCAAAAAGACTAGCATCACAAGCAGGAATTCCAGAACTATGAGATAATAAATGACGTATTTGAACATTTCGATGATTAGAAAATGGAGGATATGGTAGATATTTACTCACAGAATCATCCAATGAAAGCATTCCAGATTCAACCAATTTCATTATTGCAATTGCTGTAAATGATTTGGTCACACTGCCAATTCCAATCAATGTTTGGGGAGTCATTGGAAGACCTTTCTCCAAATCCCTAGCACCAAAACCTTTTGAATAGACAAGTTGTCCTTTATGAATTATAGAAATTGCAAGACCAGGAATTTTCCCTGATCGCATGTATTTTCTAATATATTTATCTAAATCTTGCAAATTATGTGATATATTATTCATTTTATTCTTCTCTTTCAATATTACAATGCTTTTATGTATAACTTATTAAAAATTTTTCTTTTTGCCTTATAATTTTTCTTTTTTCATTTTTAGAAAAAGAATTATCAAAATATACGACTTTTTGATTTTACAACTTAATTTTACTCATGATCAAAGAACCAATTCACGATTAAAATAATAATTGTAGAAAATTGATTGTTAAATTTTTAATAAAAAAATTCTTTTTCTGAATTTTAAGATTCGATTCAATTCTTTCTCATTCTTTATCATTCTTTATCATTCTTTATCATTCATAATCATTTCTTGGAATCATCATACTTTTTATTTTGTTTAATTGATAAAATTTCGAGAATTACTGTTCCAATTATTAATATCGTGCATAAGCTTAAATAGGCAGGAATTTGATTCCAAAAATTAAAGATTAAAGAAACTACAATAAGATATACATAAATTGAAATCCAAAAGAATAAGGAAAAGGAATGTTTCACATAAAGAATGTTTGGATGCTTAGTAACCATATAACTAATAACAGCAATAATACTCCCCAAAAAAAGAATTAAAAACATAATCGCACTATAATGATGTAATCCTAAAATTCCAAGAATAAAGAACGTTAATAATAATAGTATATCTGATAAGATTGGAATTGCAAAAATACGAATAAGATTTTGTTTCCAATTTGTATCTTTTAAAAATTTCCGTCCACTTTTCCTTAAAACTCCGAAATAAAACATTACAAAAAACCAACCTACAAAATTAAACCAAGGAACCCCATATAATGCTTCAAGACTAATGTTCCAATCGGTTATAAAACCTCCCCATACCCA
Source organism: Candidatus Harpocratesius sp. (assembly GCF_054039255.1). Taxonomy (NCBI): domain Archaea; kingdom Promethearchaeati; phylum Promethearchaeota; class Promethearchaeia; order Promethearchaeales; family Promethearchaeaceae; genus Candidatus Harpocratesius; species Candidatus Harpocratesius sp. Next base: position 42,367 of record NZ_JBPLBG010000064.1, on the reverse strand, counting down.
GAAACCACCTTCAAGCCGAATAACAATTACATCTAAAAATAAATCATAAGAAACAGCGATAATAACCGACAGTAGGATTTGAAGAATTACAGGAATCTGATATCTTTCACTAAGTTCTGATGATGTAATTCCCAGCAGACCCCAAGCTAATCCAATGACAATTGGAACATTATTTGGAGGATTTCCAATCTGAAATAGAAATCCAGTGTGATAAGTATAACCATGAAATAATGCAATATTCAAATATTCAAGCATCAAACCAAATAAAGTACCACCAATTAATTCACTTAAAATTATTCCATTTTTATTCAAAATTAAGCCAATAACTGCAAATAAATATATAATAACAACCATCCATTCAAAAAGCTCTAGCCACATAAGTTACCTTTCTCATCTGTAAATATAAATCTACTATCTTTGTATTTAATTATCTTTAAAATTCGTTTTTGAATTCTATAAAAGAGTCAACATAGATTTAAAAGCCATATTTATTATTTATTTCTTTGACATTTAATGTCAAGGTGAATTTTATTCATGAGAAAAACAGTAAAAATATCAACATTATTATTAGTGCTATTGATGGCAAGTTATTTTGCACCCATTTATACAAGAGCACTAGATGATAGTGATTACGAGCCAAATAATGATTTAGCAAATGCTGCTGTAATTACTACGGGGGTTCATACTGGCTTAACTTTGTCATCATCTACAGATGAAGATGATTGGTTTAAAATTGAACTTTCAGAAGGAATGGCAATCTCTGTAGATATGGAAGTAACTGATTCAGATGATGGAAATTACTTTTATATTAGATTAACTAATGAAAATGAAAGCTTTTTAGATAGCGATTATTTTAGTTATTACACTGATAATGAATATGGGGATAATTCTGGAAATGTTTCATATTATGCAGATGACTCAACATTAATGGTTTATATTCAATGTCATTATTCTTTTTGGAATACAAATGATGCAACTTATACTCTCAGAATCAATATTTTTGATCCAAAAGGAGATGCTAAATTTAGTTATGGAATTGAAACAGGTGAAGATTTAATATATACTGCTTCTAATAATATTGATTTGCAAGCGAGTTCTAACTTTTATAATGAAGTGGGAGGATATATTGTAGATCAAATTGAAGATGATGCAGGTGAAGATGTTTTCTCTAATAGTTTTAACTTTTCACATTTCATGGGAGATCTTTTAGACTTTTTCTCAATGGATGTTGACCTAAAATTCAGTATAAGTGATATTTATAATTTAGATTTACAACAAAATAATAGATCCACAGATGTTATTGAAGGTTCTATAATGATGGGGAATAATGACAATTGGGTTTTACCTTCAGCATATATGGCAGGAAAACTTGAAGAATTAAATTCAACATTTGAACCATATTTTGATCCTGATTTTTATGATAATTTTCAACCTATACTAAATGATTCAATTACAGAATTGAATGATGTTGAAGCAACAGACTTTGAAGATTTACCCTTATCAGTCCATACTTATTTTGAAAATGTAACAGATGCAATTGGGATTTCTGTTGATCCACTAGATGATGGAACAGAGTTTCCTGCGTTTCCAAATGAACATTATCTCCCAATTTCTCCTTCAATATTTGGTTTTTATTCAATATTCAGTCTGTTTTCAAATGTAGAATTATGCTATCCAACTGATTTTAGCTTTTTAGATTGGTACAATTGGGGATTAGATGTATACAATTTTTCTGCACAATATGCCGAACAAGAAGGTGAAGATATACCTGTTTTTGAACATTCAATTCAAGACTTATTTGCAATTGGAGGAATCTCATCATTCCATGTGGATAAACAATCAATCGGATTTGTTTGGTCACTAAATGGTATTGATTTTGATGCTTTAGAAGATATTTTGAATTACACTGATGGAGATTTAGAAGATGATCTAACAACTGAATTAGCAAATCAAGGGATTGATTACAATAACTCAGGTATTTCAGTATCATTTGCAGTTGAATATAATAGTGATATGGTATTAGCTTCATATGCTCAATATGTTGATATGACTATTGCATTTGAGAATACATCAATCACAGATTTTAATATTGATGGTGAAACTGTTAGGTTTTCGATATCACAAACATTGGTTCGAGAGGGTTATGAAGCACCAACATCTGAACAAATACAAGACGGAGAATTAGGAGAAAATCGCGATTTAGGTGGAGGTGGGTTCTTCTCAAATATTCCAGGAGCTCCTATTGAAATGATTAGTTTTGCATCTTTAGTTTCTTTAATTGCTTTGGTGTATCTCATAAAACGCCGAAAATAAATGTATATTATATCATCTAAATTTTTTTTTCTTTTTTTAAATAATTTTTACTTTTTGCTTTCTTTAGTTAGCTTTTTGATTTTTTCAATTCAGTGAAAATTATACATTTTTGCAATCATTTCTTATCAGAAAAATGAGTTAATTTACTTGAAAGGAGAAAATATTTAAGACTTCTATAAAATCTTTTTTGTCTTTGTACGAAAAAAAAAAAATTCGAATTAATCTTTAGTAGATTGAATATATGATTCCTGCATTTCAAATAACAAATTGTGGAATTGCTCATACATTTTTTTTGCATCTTTTCTGCATCCACCAATGATCCAATATCCAGATTTAACATTAGGAGAAACCCATCGAACCATCATTTTAGGAAAGGGAAAAGTCTGACCGATTACTAAACCAACCTTGAAATATTTCTGTGAAAAGAAAAGCACATTCAAAATTAATATGACTGTACCTATTGCTAACATAATTATTGAAGCTAAGTTAAACCAGTAATTTTCTTGGACTGTCAAAACATTAGCTGCATCTGCAATTTTTTCAAATATCCAGAAAGTTACCCCTGTTAAAAGCATAAATCCTCCTAATATCATTATTTGAATGTCGGGATATCGAGATTGATTACGCTCAACTAATAAAATATTTGAAATTCTGGTTGTAAATTCTTGAATCATACGAAATTTCTTTAGAAAGAATAAATTATATTCCGATTTGTAAATTACGCGCTTGTTGCTTAAAATTAAGTATTTTTTTCCATAACCAATAAAAAATAATAAGGATAACATACATATTATCCATATTCCCAACACAACATCAAGAAAAATTTGTGTATTCTTAGAAATATCATCAGATCTATTACTTACAATCAGCAAAATAATAGGTAAAAGTAATAATAGAATCCAAATAATAAATCCGAGGAGTGAAGTGGTTCTATAAGGAATAAAAAAACTTTTAATAATTTTTTCATCAGGTAATCGTTGAATGAGAACATTTTGCGAATTTTTATCAATATTTATGATTTTTGCATTTTCATTACTCATTATTTTTCATTTTCTTTTTGAATATATATTAATTGGGATGTACCTTTATGATTTTGTGTTTCACGAATTCCTTTAAATAAATCAACTTAATGTTTTTTTATATCAAATAATGCTCTTAGGAGGGTCTGGCAACATTCAAAAAATGGATTAAATTTTGAAAATCTTGCATAGATTATCCACAATCCCCTAATCCATCCAAATTTAAAATTCATCGAACCATTATTTTGAAATAAAATAATCGAAATGCGATATTTACAACCGATTTTAGCTGCGTGAAAATACAGACTCAAATAAAAGTGGGAATGACAGGATTATAGTCGGAATATTGGCTGCAAAAATTGGAATTTGATAGAAATAGACGAAGCTGCTAGAACTTCTTAGCAAATATTCTTCGATCTAATTGTAAATTATTGAAAAATTTCTTCACTAATACGATCTTATCATAATAACACTATTATTGAAAATTAAAATTTTGAAAAGTAAGAAAAAAACTTTTCTTTTAAAAATCTTCAAGAAAAGGAGAATTAGATCAATTCAATTTCTACTAAAACGCTTTCTGGAAAAATTATCTTCATAATCAATATCATGGAGCGTTCATCAGCATTAATATCAATGAGACGCTTGTGAATTCGGAGTTGGTAGGTTTCCCATGTCGAGGTTCCTTGACCACAAGGAGTTTTCCTTGTTGGGATTGTCAGTTTTTTTGTAGGAAGTGGAACAGGACCGTATTGTTTTACACCAGTTTTTGTTACAACACGATTAATTTCATCAATGACTTCTTGTAATGCACTTAAATCAGGAGAACTTAAACGAATGCGGGCTCTTTGCATATTATATCACAAATTTTATGATTTTTTCTAATTTGGGTTGACGGAGATTCTCTTTTGCCAGCTAGGTTAAAAAGAAAAGAGAGAACGGCTTGTGAAAAAGATAATTGATTCACATTGAGATTCTCCTTTCAGACCATACCCGCAAAAGAGTTTTTAATTCTTTCGCCAAACTAACTAATTTGATTAAATATTTCACTGTAAAAAAAATTTGCGGTTTTATCTGGGATTTCCTTTAAATATTTCGATTTTTGGTGAAATAAAATCAAGATTAATCTTTTATATGAATTAATCGAAAAGTTCTGAAATTTTTCTCAAAAGTAAAAATTTTTTTTCTTTCCGTGTTCCAGGTTCTGTTTTTAGCATTCCACCTTTTATGGGGAATTGTTTTAAAACTTGAAAAAAGATTTCTTCTTCTAGGGGAGTGGGATAAAATTCGATTACAGTTTTGCTCAAATCGCACATACAATATATGAGATCTCTGAAAGCTTGGTAAATCTGTCGAGTAATTTGATTTTTATTTTTAGCACCTTCACTTACAAAATTATATGCCGAAATTGATATAACTGTAGAGAAAAGATTGGAGCGAAATGGTAGAGCCCGTAGATCTGCTTGAACTAAATGAAGAGAAGCATTATTAGGAATGAATTTGATCATATCTCTTGAAAAATCCAAACCAATGACTCGCGAAAAGAAATGAATTAATTCCAAACTCGAAAAGCCAGAACCACATCCTAAATCCAGACATAAATTATCTGCAAAATATGAATCTTCTATTTCTTCTTTTTTTGTAACATAATTATTTTCAATTTCAAAGTATGGTGAAGATTTTAATAATTCAATGGCTTTTAGAGTAGTATTTCTCTGATTTCGTTCCATCCACTGTGAATGAGCATATGCTTCAGCATCTAAGCCAAAATATTCGTGGATAGTTGGTCGATTATTTTTGCTGATGTTTTTTTTTTCAGTTTTCTTTCTAATTCTTCTTCCAGTTCCTTTTTCAGCTCTTTTTTTCAGTTTTTTTTTTATCTTTTTGTTTACCATATTTCTTTTTACCATCAACAAATTTTTCCAAATTTTCAAAATTAATTAATAATATTTCAGATATTTCTCTAAAATCTTATAGTCTATCAAGGAGTAAAAAAATTCGTCTTTTTTTAGGGTTTTGTGGATTATCAATCACAAAATTTCCTTCGAATACACCTATTTCTTTAAATTCGTGCCCTAATTCCATCATAGCTTCATGCGATTTGGGATAAAATTGAAAAATGAGTTTTCCTTTAGGTTTTAAAATTTCTGCACAAAATTGACTAAAAATCTTAAGATAATGTTGGCGTTTTTGCACATCTGACTCAGCTAAAATCCATTGAATAGCAGATATCGAAATAATAAAGTCTATAGAGCGAGGGCGTAATCCAAATTCCCGCATATCTGCCTGTATTGAATTTAATTCAGGTAAGGAATAATAAGAAATGAAGAAACGATTTATATCCAATCCAATTGTTCTAAATCCTTTTAAATTTAAGAATACGGATGCAAATCCACAACCCATTCCAATATCCAAAAAGAGGGCAGGAGGAGTAGCATGAATTAATTCAACACACCTTTTAGTGATTCCTTCTTGAATTCGCATTAAAGACTTTGATTCAGCATACTCTTTTACTCGTTCTGGAGTATAATAAATGAGGGGATCTTTAGCAAATTCTTCTGGTCGCTGATGTTTTATAAAAAACTCATAAACTTTCTTTTTCTGTTCTTGGCGATTTTTCCCCATCAAAACATTTCTCCAAATAATTGAAAATGTTAAGAATAATCATATTTTCTTTCATTTATTATTAAGATAATTAATCTTCCTTTCCATTTATTACTGATGAATTAGATGCACTTAATTCAGCAAATGAGCAATATTTTGCTGAGAAAAGCCAAAATTTTTTAATTATGCAACATTGAGCCATCATAGATATAAATACCATATGCGATGTGCAGTACGATGGCAAAGAAGAAAAAAATTGAATCGGAAGAAGAACAAGAAGAATCCGAAGATTTAGTCATGGATGATGATAAGATCAATAAAGTCCAAGCTGAAACTCAAGTTCGAAAAATGAATAAGAAATACGGAAAAGTGGCAACTTTAGAAACAATCCAACGTGATCCCTATCTTCCTTTAGCTTTAGAAAAGAAATTACGGAAAGATATTTTAAAAATGAAAGCAATTACAGCAAACGAATTAGCCAACAAGTATGAAGTTCGAGTTTCAACAATGAAGAAATTCTTGTTAGATTTAGAATCTGAAGGAAAAATTAAAAGAATTACGAGTAGTTCTAGGCTAAAAGTATTCAATCCAGTATAGATGAAGGATAATCTTAATTTTCAAAGAAGTTTTCAATGAAATTTTCAGCGAAGTTCTCAATGGAATTTTCTAAAATTTATCTTTTAAAACAACTTTTTTTTTCTTCTTTCGTTCAACAATAATTGTTGCAAATATCAAAGTGATTTTAATGGAATTTCTGTTTCAATTACAAAAAAAGATCCCAATCCGAGAAGACATTGAGGGACATCGTTTAATATTGCGTGAAATCTACCGTGCAGGTCATATTTCTCTTCAAGATTTAGCCTATCAAACAAAAATACCTATTCCAGTTCTTTCAAAAGTAATCAATTTTTTAATTGATAAAGAAATCTTGGATCGAATACCTGAAGGAATTTTATATACAGAAAAAGGGATGCAATTTATTGAACACGAATTAAATTTTTACGGATATGGTATTAGTGAATGCGATGAGTGCGATAGTCTTCCAATTTGGATTTCACCACGATGGGAACCATTACTTGAGTATTTAAATGAAATATTTATAAATCGACCATTAGTCAATACTCAATTAGATCAAGCTTTTGCAGACGCAGAGACATCTCTTCAAAGAGCCCTACTACTATATCGTAATGGTGCTTTAGAGGGAAAAAATATCTGTTTTCTTGGGGATGATGATTATACTTCAATTGCAGTAAGTGAATTGTATCGTGGTTTTTTTCCAGAAGAACCCCGTTTAATTCCAAATCAAATAATCGTTTTTGATATTGATGATCGTCTTTTGCAAGATATAAAAAATCAGAGTAAGTGGAATTCACCAGAATTTGTTACATTTCATTGGGATTACCGCAACCCGATACCTGTAAAGTTCCTAGAACAATTTGATACAGTTATGGTTGACCCTCCTTATTCAATTTCAGGATTGCAATTGGTTATATCTCGCGCTATAGAATTATTAAATCGAAATTCAGGTAGAGAAATATATTTATCATTTGCTCATCGAAGTCCTGAAGAAATGTTACAAATGCAAAAATTATTTACAAAATGGGGTTTAGTCATTTCTGAAATATATCCTCGTTTTAATTATTACGAAGGAGCACAAATATTCGGCAATATTACTCAATTATATCGTCTAGTTACAACAAAACAGACATTATTACTAAAAGAATCTTCAAGAAAACTAAATTCATTGGATGCTGAAGATTCACAACAATTAAAAAATAATTTATATTTTGTTAAAGCAGATGAAATATGGACAAAAACGATTTATACTGGGGAAATTTCCCCTTCAAACCGGAATTATTTTTGCAAATCATGTAAAAAGTCAATTTTAGTTGGAGTTAATTCAGATATTTCCACAATTGAAGAATTGAAACTAAAAGGCTGTCCATTTTGTGGTTCTCATGGATCTTTTGAATTAGAAGGAAAAATATATGAAGAAAATCAAAAAGAATAAGAAAATCAAATAAATTAAAAAGAATAAGAAAAATCAAAAAGGTCAAAAGAATAAGAAAAATCAAAAAGGTCAAAAGAATAAAAAAAATCAAAAAGGTCAAAAGAATAAAAAAAATTAACTCACTAAAGTAGAAATCCAAACATTTTGAATTTTTTTGCGTTGAGCTCGATTATATAATACTTTATCATGCCAAAATCCATTCAGACCTAAAAGAAATGATAAAAGAATATTAAATCTGACAGCATAATCAACAAAAGGATTGTTTGATACATAGATAATCAGAAAATACTGTATAAACAAGAGCAATCCCGCTAATCCAATAGAAAATGACATATCATCTCTGTTTTTTATTACATTAATAAAATGAGTAACATAGGTTAATCCTGCAATTGAAATAGCAACAATTGTAGTAAACTTATTCGCACCAATTCGCGCCATTCACTATTCATAGTTATAGCATAAGCTTCTAAGAAATATCCAAGTATAAGTGGTACACCAAAAAATTCTTTTAAATTGTAGGCATATAAAATAAACTTATTCGCACCAGAATCTCAAGAAAAAGATTCTTGCGGTGTGAACTTTGAAATTGATGTGCCTCTCCGTATATAGCCAAAATCAATAAGATATTCTCATCTATTTGATTAATTTGATTTCATACTTTTGGCGCGCTTTTCTAAATAATCTTTCCACCTAACTTGCTCGGCTAAACTATCATCTTTCATATATTTTAAAATTAAAGGAAATGCAGGATAATCTTTTATAGGTCTTTTTTTGAAAATATAAAATCTATCTGACTCATTTAAACCTTTATATGGCAATTTTACTCGAGCAACTAATGCAGGATCATGTAAATCAACGATTAAACGGCGTGGATGCCAAATTGTAAATTCATCTTCAAAAATTGCACTTATTTCAGCTAAAATTGAATTATAATTATTGTTTGAGTTAATGGTTTCATTTAACTCATCGTTTATCTCACCATTTAGCTCACTATTTGACTTTTCATTTAATTTAATATTTTTAATTATTTGAGAAGTAGAAGCATTTAATGATTTTGAAGAAATTGATGAAGTTGTAGATGAAACTAAAATTTCTTTATTCTCTCTTTTTTCTTGGTTCTCTTGATTCTCTTGATTTTGACTATTTTCTTTAACAGTTTTTACATATTTAAATCGGTTTTTAATTTGCTTTTTATAGCGAATTTCTTCAACTACTTCTTCAGGAATGTTATTTTTGGCCTGTATCTTGTAAAATCCACGAACAGCTAACCAATGATGTTGTTGCCCATATAAAATAATTACATCGGGGTGTTGGGAAAATTTTTCCAGCCTATTCCATTTAACTCTAGCTGATTGTGAAATTTCACGACCCAACTCTTGACTTGTAAAATAAATTGCACCTGTATAATCTTCAGCATCTTGATATAGGAACTGATAATTAAATAATTCAGCCAAAATCTTCAATTCCAAATCTGTTTTCATTGTATGAAGATTCTTATAGAGTAGTAGAGGAGTAATATAATCATGATCCTCAGTATAATGCAGAAAAGTATATGCTTCTAATAGTTTCTTTTTACGTAATAAAGTGTTATAATACTGCTCTTGATTAAATTTATTCATTATTCGTTGATCTTCATACATGAATTCTAATCTTTCATTAAAAAAGGTATATAGATCCTCTTTATCTGCATAACCTACAATTTTTAGTAAAATATATTGGAGCACAATAGCCCATTGGAGTTCATGTTTCACCACAGGGGGGTTATTATAGAGGGGTTTGATATAAGACCATATTTTATCTAAAAACTTTTTGATAGAGGGATTCTTTGGAACATTTATCAACATTAATAATGAAGCTAATCCGCAACCGTTAGTATGTTGAGCATAAAGAGGTAATTCCAACTTTGATATTAATTCTTGTTCTATAGTTGCTTCTTTTGATTGTTCCTTTCCACGCTCTTTCTTTGGCGTTGACACTATACTTCTAGTTAATGAAAGATCCCTAAATTAATTTCGGAAAAAAATTTGAGAACAATAAGAATTAATCCTCAAATTCAAAATCAATTTCAATATCCCAATCTTCGGATGAATTCTCAACATCTGACGACATAACTTTCTTCTTTTTTTCATTTTTTGTTTTTTCATCGATTTTTTCAAGAATAAATTCATCAGAATTCTCAGAATTCTGAATTTCTGGTAATGATGATATAATTTTCGAATTTTCTTGAACACTAGACGATTTTTGATTGATTGTTGGATTTAATACGCTAAATAAAGCAGAAGTCGAATTTTTTTTTTCCTTACTTGCTAAAACTTTCTCAACTGCATTCATTTCTTGGAGATGTGACTCAATTTTTATATCTTCTGCTACTGTTTCAATTATATTTTTCCATAATTTATCTAAATTCAATTTATTCCGTTTAAAAATATAAAATCGATGAGAATTATCTAACTGATCTATTTTTATTGATTTCACATTTGCAGTCATTGGATCATTAAAATAAATCTTAGGTATTTCTGTATTAGCTTCAGATTCAGTAATTTGAAATACTGCAACCCAATGATTCGAAAAGCCATATAAGATCCTATATTTCGGATCTCTTATTATCTGCATTAGTTTTTTTGCTAATTTATGATATGTTTTACGTTTCCCTACTGCTTTTTCAGGAATATAAAGTGCACCTGTCCCATCTCCTGATTCATATGGTATAAATGAAAATCCAAAAATTTCCATTAAAAATTTCAATTCTAAATCTGTTTTCATTGTTAACATTTCATTTTGTAATAAATCAGGAGTAATAAAACCACCATTTTCTAAGTAAAGTTTATAACAATCATAATAGGAGAATTTTTGAGAATTAAGGAAATCATTTAGCTTAGAACCAAGCAAATAATTATGAACTGCAACTTGATCATCAAATGTATAACCAAATTTACCATGCAAATAGTTATAAAGAAATCGATAATTTGTACATTCTCGATTTTGAATTTTCAAGAGAACATATTGAAGAGCATATTGTAAACAAATATTATTTTTTTTTTTTTTACATTCATCACTAATAAGAGGTTGAATGATTTCTAAGAGTTTTATAAGATTTTTGCGAATAAAAAGAAGTGATTTATCATAAGAAAGCATTAATATTGATGCTAACCCACAAGTATTAAACATCTGCTGAATAATAGGAATTTCAACTGTAGGTTTACCAGTATTCTCTGGCATAAATGAATTCACCACACTCCTCAATTCGCATTTATCTCTGCGCATTGATAAATTTTTGCAGTAATTTAATATGATTCATTTTTCTTTTGAGAGAGAATTTGAGCCATAAAACTTTTTTTTTTAGAATTGTACTTTTACATAAAAAGCAAAAAAGCACACGTATCGAAGTGGTTAACGAGTCGGATTCGAAATCCGATGCCAGTAATGGCTCGCAGGTTCAAGTCCTGCCGTGTGCGTTTTATTCTAATTAATATCTAATTTACATCAAAGAACAAGACCATTCTAAATTTATTGTTTGGTTTATTTTTGTTATTATCTACTCTTCATTTTTCTTGTTATAAAATCCTTGAAATTAAAAAGCTCAAGAGTATATATAATATTCAGAAACAAACAGAATGAAAAGTTAGGATGTAGATTAATGGAAATTAATTTAAGATTCACATGAAAAAAATAGTAGATTAATGGTTATTATTAAAGATCTTTCTTTTTATACAAAAAGTAAAATATAAAATTTTTAAATCAGAAGATATCAAAATGGTGCAAATTGCTCAAAAACTTGAAGAAGCTATTTTTATAAAACGAGAAAATCGATTTGTAGGGATAATAGAACTCCATAAAATACAATATAAATGCCATATACTCAACCCTGGCAGAATGATCAAATTCTTAATTCCAGGTGCTCATGTTTTGGTTGAAAATCGTTCATCGCCCACACGTAAGTTAGATTATTCTTTACTTTATGTAAAACATCAAAATTCCTTAATACTAATTGATTCACAAGTTCCAAACGAAATTGTATTCGAAGCTCTTCAAGAAAATCGCATAAAACCTCTTTCTCCGGTGTATCAAATTCAACGAGAAGTTCGTTATGGAATAAATAATCGTTCTAGAATTGATTTTTTAATTAATAATAAAATTTTTTTAGAAGTAAAAGCAACGAATTATGAAGAAAATGGCATTGGTCTTTTTCCTGATGCACCTACAAATCGAGGAAAACGACATCTTAAAGAATTAATTAGAATTGTTAAAAATAATCCAAAAAACAAAGCAGTTGTGCTTTTTCTAAGTCAACGTATGGATATACAGAAAATTAGTCCTTTTGATCAAATTGATCCAGAATTCGGTATCCTACTCCGAAAAGCAAAAAAAATTGGAATCACCTTGCTTGCATATGGAATTCATATTAAAAATGAAGGAACAATTGTAAAATTGAATAGTCCCATTCCGGTTATACTTTAGCTTAATGAAAAGCATTTTTCACTTTTATTGTTGATTAGTATAGATTAGTTTTTTATTAAAAAAAAATAATCTAAATCCACCTTACTTTTCCAATTTTTTTACATATTATTTATTAAAGTAAGGGGATTGATTTTTATATTTCCCCTTACATTATTCATATATTCAATTAAATTATAAAGAAGTAAGGGTGAGAAAGTGCAAATTAGAAAAAAAAAAGGACATTATTACTTAATTCATTCATACAGGGAACAAAAAGTAAAAAATTTTGAACGCTATATTGGAAAAGAATATCCTACAAACACTCAAATTGAACAGTTTATATACGATTATTTCAAGATACGATGGTTATCTCGTATAGTTCATCTTCAAAAGTTATATAATAAAAAAATAAAGAATATGTCAAGTACATTATCAGAAAAAAATCTTCGCTCATTTGGAATTCGATTTACTCACAACACAAATAGAATTGAAGGATCTACCTTGACAGAAATTGATACTAGAATGTTATTAGATTACGATCAACTTCCCATTAATACTCAAGTAAATAAAAAAGCCAGTGATATAATTGAAACAAAAGCTCATATGTTAGTATACGAAGAAATGCTAAATACACAACAACCACTATCAATGGAATTAATTCTAAGTTGGCATAAAAAGATTTTTGGAGCAACACAACCAAATCATGCAGGACAAATCCGAAATGGGCCAATTTTTATCGCAGGAAGCAATTATGTTCCACCATCATCACGATATGAAGTAGATCTTTTACTTGATGAATTGTTTCAATGGTATTATAAGAATTTAGCAAAGTATAATCCTACTTTTATTGCAGCAGTCTTTCACTATAAATTTGTTAGCATCCATCCATTTGAAGATGGAAATGGGCGAATAACTCGCTTAATTACCAATTTCATTCTGTATAAACATAATTACCCAATGTTTGATATTGAAGCAAAATATAGAATATCGTATTTCCGTGGATTAGAAAAAGCAAATCAAGAAAATAATCCTATGCGCTTTATTGGCTGGTTCTACCCACATTATATTCGTAATATAGAAAAGATACTAAAAAAATATGGAATTTTATTGTAGTCGTGAAAGCTGTGAAAACTTGATTAAAATCAATTATTAAAAAAAAAGTGGAAGAAAAAAATATTTAGATTATATTCAGTTTTTTACCTACTTTCTCAATAGAATTAAGCGCATAATCTAAATCTTCACGAGTAAGAAGTGCATTCATTTGCACACGAATTCTAGAAAGTTCACGAGCAACCATTGGAAAAACAATTGGAGTTGTAAAAATATTTTCTTCACGATATAATAAATCTGCCAAATTTTGAGCTTTTGCAGGTTCTCCGATGATCAGTGGGATGATTGGTGTGCAAGAATTTCCAGTATTAAAACCTAAATCTTGAACCTTTCCTCGGAAATATTCTGTATTTTCCCATAATTTTTCTACATGTTGTGGTTCTGTTTCGATTACAGAAATAGCTGCATCTGCGGCAGCAACAATTGCAGGAGGATGAGCAGTACTTAAGAGATATGAGCGGGACTTATTTCGAACAAAATCAATCAGAGCTTTTGAACCAGCAACAGCACCTCCAAAAACACCAAAACCTTTACTAAGTGACCCACCTTCTACATGAACTTTTCCCTGCAAACCAAAATGCGATACAATTCCACGTCCTTTACCTAACATACCTTCGCCATGACAATCATCTACATAGATCATAGCACCGTATTCTTCGCATTTTTCTACGATTTTATCTAATGGAGCCATATCTCCGTCCATTGAAAAAACACCATCAGTAATAACCAAAATACGGCGTGCATTATCGGAATCAGCGATTTTGAGTTGTTTTTCTAATTCTTCCATATTATTATGCTTGTATACTCCCCGTTTAGCTTTAGTAAGTCGAACACCATCGATTATTGAACCATGATTTAATTCATCAGAAATAATATAATCTTCTTTTCCAACTAATTGGGGTATAACACCTTGATTTACAGCAAATCCTGTCTGAGCAATAAGTGCTGCTTCAACTTCTTTAAACTTTGCCAAGTGTTCTTCGAATTTTCTAGTGAGATCAAACGTTCCAGCAATTACAGGAACGGCTCCAGCACCAACACCATATTTCTCAATAGCTTCCAGTGCAGCTTGTCGTACTTTCGGATGAGTCGCCAATCCCAAATAATTATTGGTATTTAACATCAAAACCTCTTTTCCATCAACCTTGGTATGAGCTTGGGAAGCTCCTTCTAAATGGCGAATAACCCAATTTAAATTTGCATCATATAGATTCTTTAATTCTTCATGAAGAAATGCTTCTGGATCTCGTTTCATAATTTTCCCTTCTAAAAATAATTAATGTAGAATGAAAGAGGTAAAAAAGTGATCATTTTATTAAAATTTCCTACCTCAATCGATATAATAGAATGCAATTAACACTTACTCCCCACACAATATTAATTTTTTTATCCTTTCAAAGAACTTGTAAAAAATATCGAACTATGGTAATGTGCATGTAATTGAACTTTTTAACTTAAAGATATCAAGCAGAAGACAACATTTTTATGCCACGCCTCTCTTGATTACCCAGATAATGCCTCTTTTACTAAATATAATACGAAGAATGAACATATTTTAAGTCCATTCATGATAATATAAATTGTATTATTTCTTAGTAAAGAATAAATCAAGATTAGTTGAGAAAACTGTGACAAAAATTTTAGTTACCGGATCATTAGGTCAAATTGGCTCAGAATTAGTGCCTACTTTGCGAAAAAAATACGGAAATGAAAATGTTATTGCTACTGATATTCGTCCCACTGCACCTGCATTTATTTGTAATACAGGTCCATATGAAATTTTAGATGTTCTAGATAATTCGCGCTTTGAAGAATTAATTAAAAAATACGAGATAGATACAGTATTCCATCTTGCAGGATTACTAAGTGCTACAGGAGAGCGATTTCCACAAAAAGCATGGGATTTAAACATCAATAGTCTCCTTTCAGTTCTTGAATTTGGACGAAAATATCAATTTAAGCGAATATTTTGGCCCAGTTCCATAGCAGCTTTTGGCCCAACTACACCTAAAAATAATACACCAAATGAAACAATTTTACAACCAAATACCATGTACGGAGTAACAAAAGTTACAGGTGAACTTTTACTTGAATATTATTGGCAAAAATTCGGACTTGATACACGATGTATGCGTTTGCCTGGTATTATTAGTTCAGAAACTCCTTGTGGGGGGGGAACTACTGATTATGCAGTTGAAATCTTCTATGAAGCTATCGAACACAATCATTACACTTGCTTTGTTAAACCAGAAACAAAGTTACCTATGATGTACATGCCTGATTTATTAAAATCAATTATTATGTTGATGGATGCGGATGTGGCTCAATTAAAACATCATGTTTTTAATATTACAGCTATGAGTTTTACTGCAGAAGAATTAGTTCAAGAAATTCAGAAACACCGTCCAAGTTTTACTGTGGAATATAAACCTGATTTTCGACAAAAAATTGCTGATTCTTGGCCTCGATCTATAGATGACAGTGCAGCTCGAAAAGAATGGAGCTGGAAACACGATTTCGGATTAACTGAAATGACAAAAGACATGCTTGAGAAGTTAGAACTAAAGCTTGCCCCATCAAAATAGAATTGTATATTAGCAAATCAAGTGATTTTTTTTGTGCGGATAGGTCTATATTTTTATCAAAAGTTTTTTATCAAATAAATTTGAAAAGAAAAAGGAAATGATTATCTATAACTTAAAAATAAAAGGAAAAGTAGGTCTAATTGAAGGAGAAATTCACACTCCAGAAAAAATAGCTGTAAAATTAAAAGATATTCAATCACTCTCAACCACCTTAGTAATTTTATGTCATCCACATCCTCAATATGGAGGTAATATGCTTAATAACGTGATAAATTCGCTATTTCATGAACTTCCAAAATATGGTTTAGCAACTGTACGATTTAATTTTCGCGGTGTGGGAAGATCTGAAGGAAAGTATGATGGAGGTTATGGAGAACAAGAAGATCTTAAATCTGTATGTGATTTTTTTTTAAAAAATAATTCAAAATTTAATTATAAACAAATTATTCTATGTGGTTATTCTTTTGGAGCCACTGTAGCAGGTGCAATTTTCGCTCAAGCACCAGAATATGTTGGTTATATCTCAATATCATATCCAATTACATTTATCACTGATTTCTTAGATTTGGTTAACGTAAAAAAGCCAAAATTCTTCATAATGGGGGATAAAGATGATTTCACTACAGTAAAAGATTTTATCTCTTTTTTTGAAAAGTTACCTGAACCAAAACAAAAACAAATTATTACTGGAATCAACCATTTTTGGATGAATGCAAAAGCAGAATCGCTATTGATTTCTGAAATAAAAAATTGGTTAATATCATTTATTTTTGAATAATGAACACATTAATTTCTTCTTTTGCTTCAAAAGAAATTTTATCAGGATTTCCATGATAATAATCACGAATATCAATTAAATCAGGATGATTTGGATAGAGTTCTTTAATTCTATCTATACCTTTCTTGTTAAACTCAAAAATAACTAATTTTCCATTTGGTTTTAACACTCTCATGCATTCATCAATGGCTTTATGAACTCTGGCGATATGATGAAATGTTGCCCATGCTGTAATTAAGTCAAATGAATTATCATCATAAGGCATGTTTTCTGCCTCAAATGGTTGAAAAGAAATTTGTTTTATTACACCGACTTTTTGGGCTGGTGTTCTCCAATCAGCCCATAAATCTTCAGATGGTTCCCCAGTTTTTACCATATATCCCAATAATGCAAGAATTATTGCCATCTTTCCTTCTCCAGTACCTATATCCAATATTTTTGCGCTAATAGGACAGTGAAGCGATTGAATTGTTGTCCATATTTCATCAGCATGAGATGCAAATTCCTTACCTAAAATCTTTTTTGCTTGTTCTAAATCCATTTCACTCAACATATGATTGTTCGAAATATTATTAGAGATAAAGAAGAGATTTTGCGTTATCTATTCCATATCATCAAATTCTTCTTATTAATATTTACGATTTTAGACTTTAAAAACATTTAAAAGTAAGGACATAAACGTTGATTTATTTAACTATCTTCTGAAAATAATACAATCCACACAACAAATTAATAAAACACTTCACCTTAATTTTAATTGTTAGTAAAAATAAACAAAAAAAGAATTAGGGAAGTAAAATACATGCGATTGCTTAAAGATCGATTTCAAAAAAGTATCAGTGGATCAGAAATTATAAGCGTCGCTTTTGAACCTCGACAAAAATTTATTGCCAGTTCGGCTTTTGAAGAGCCAGTTCAAGTTTTTCGCTACCCATATATGAAATTATTTAAGAAAATTATTCATAGGGAAAAATTACCCGAGATGAATCAAGAAAATGCTCTTATATACATGAAACAAACAGGAAAGATTGATGAGTCTCAACTTGATAAATTAGAAGCCATTCAAAATAATGAAATTAAAATTAAAGGGCGTATATTAACAGCAAATAAAATTCTTTTTACTCCAAATGGTCAATTTTTAGTAATCGGTTATTCAAATGGAGATTTATTAGTTTATAATACCCGATCGTGGAAGAAAGTCATGGAGAAAGAATTTAATTCCAAAATAATTGGTATGCGCTTTATAAAAAATGGAACAGAAATAATTATTAATCTGGCAAATTGGGAAATTTTATTTTTAAATCCTACTACTTGGGATGTTAAAGAGCATAAACAAATATCTACTCAAAATTTAGGTGAAATTTTAGTAAACGATAAAAAATCTATATTAAATCTCATTTCAGACCGAAAAAGACTACTTATTTTAAATTATAAAGATGAAAAAGAAATATTTCGCTTAAAAGCACATAATTCTGGAATAAATATGATTAAATTGTCGCCAGATCAGAAGATATTAGCTAGTTGTGGAAATGATGGAAAAATTTGTCTTTTCAATATTCAAACAGGTGAAATGATAGCTCACTTAATTGGACACACTGATGAAGTTCATGCCTTTGCTTTTTCACCCAAAGGAGATTATCTAATTTCAAGTTCAGAAGACTACACACTACGATTATGGGATGTCACTACATTTAAATGTGTGAAAGTCATGAAAAACATTGCTGCTGCGTATACAATGCAAGTGGTTGACCAATTTCTTGTCATGGGAAATGTTGAAGGCGGAATAATGGTTTTTAAATTGTTTTAGTCATTCTACGCAGATTTGAACTCTTTTTTATCTTATTAGTTGAATTTTTAAGTAATTTTAACGTTCTCTATAT
Organism: Candidatus Harpocratesius sp.; assembly: GCF_054039255.1. Lineage (NCBI taxonomy): Archaea > Promethearchaeati > Promethearchaeota > Promethearchaeia > Promethearchaeales > Promethearchaeaceae > Candidatus Harpocratesius > Candidatus Harpocratesius sp. The sequence goes on along the minus strand of NZ_JBPLBG010000064.1, from coordinate 23,633 downwards.
TTTCCATAATGATAAATAATCTTCTTTTCTCGTTCAAAATTCTGATAAAAAATAAAAAACTAAATTTTTAATTAACTTCATATAGTTAATCATAAAACAAGGATGATAAATATGGGAAAACAAAGAAAAAATAAAAAAGAAAATTCTGTTCAATCATCCAGATCAGAATTAATGCGACAAAAAGAAGAAGAGAAAATTGTAACAACAGAAGTAATATCCCATCCATCCTTAAAAGACTCTAATAAAATAAAAAAGTCGAAATCTTCATTAAATTTAAAAGACAAAAAAGAGAATAAAGAAAAGGATAATGAAAGAATAAATAAGGAAAAACCAAAAAAAAAATTAAGACATAAATCAAAATCCCAATTAAAGAATAATGAAACAATTTCTTCCCAAAGAAATTCAATGAAATCTTTGGAATCCATGTTTGAAATGATTGTAATTACTAATTCTAATTCATTTCATTTTAAAGAGAAATTGAAAGTAAAAATCATTCTAAACACGGTCGCAGAATACGTACCTCATGAAAAACTTCTTTTTAAACTCTATTATGTATCCAACCAAAATCAGCGATATTTATTAACATATGGATTAAAAAAAATGAATAAAGGTCTCAAATTGAAACAAACACTTCAATTTTCAGCAAGATACCCTCCCAGTCCGTTAATCCACTTTGAATTAGATCTTTTTCATCAAAATAAAAAGATCCGGACATTTTTCTCTGATGATTTCATTGTAAGTATGGCTAATGCTGAAAGGGCAGTCAAAATTCATGAAATAACTTTCTTCTCTACCGTTTTAATTCCAGAAAATCCATTTGTATTCTGGGTTCATACAAGTTCACCCCCTCTACCTGATGCAATTTCTCTTAAAGTTCATTTTACACTTCTCGATCACCGATTAGTTTTAGCAGATGAATCGTTTCCAGTTAAAATTGGGGGTCCAAATGCCAACCCAGGCAATATTCTAAAATATCCCTTTCAAGTCATGATGCCGCCTATGGAAAATAAGGATAAACGATTGAAAATTCTTATAGAAATCATCGAAGTTGAAAAAAATAAGGTAATATACTCTCAAAATAATACAATCCCTATGGAGATATCACTTACAGGATTTAGAATAGAACATATTGGATACAAACGCAATGTTCCCTTAGGGGAAATTGCCTATATGATGGGAGATATTCAAAATCGTTCCCAATATGCAATTAAAGGTAAAGCTCAATTCTACTTTTATACCCTTTCGGGAGATAAATTTTTGTGCTTTAATCGTAAATTCAAAATTCAAGAAAATCAATATGAAAAATTATCAGAAGACATCCCATTGTTAGAATTCCTAGGTGGAAAAGAATATTGGGTTGTATGCCTATTGAAATTTAAGGCAAATGGAATTAATTATAAAGTAGAAGCACTATCTGAACCACAATTAGCACATATCCCATCTCAAAAGATTTTTTTTGGAAAACTCCGAGCAAATTTACCCAAAGAACCACTTAAGATAAATTCAATTGTTCCTATTGGTATCGATGTACGTATCAGGGCAGAAAATCAATTTCATCCCGTTTATTGTGAAATTGTCGAAAATTATGAAAACTTAGATATCAGGCGAATACATCGTTTTAAAATTAAACATTTCGATGTAGATCATTCAAATTTCCATTGGAAAATTCCAGTACATTACGGAACCTATTTTTTACAAGTTCGTTTTATATACAATTATGTGCAAATAAATCCTGAAAATATTGAATCAAATACATTAGAATTCACAATTTTTCCATAATACATACTATATCCATATTTTTTTAAATACATTAAGATAGAGAATTAATTCAAAAAATGTAAATTTATCCGTATATAATACAACTTAACATGACTGATCCACAAGCACTGGGTTTTCACTATTTAATTGAGTTATATGAATGCAATTCAAAAAAAATTCAAGATAGTCCTTGGCTTGAAAAACTAATGAGTGAAACAGTTAAGAGAAGCAACTCTCATGAAATTGGGCGCGTTTTTCATCGTTTTTCCCCACACGGTGTCAGTGGAGTGGTTTTAATTGCAGAATCACATTTTTCAATTCATACGTGGCCAGAATACGGTTATGTAGCAATAGATTTATTTACTTGTTCCATAGATACAGATATCTCACTGGCATATAAATATTTAGTGGAACAATTGGAAGCAAAACGTCATTCTATCACAGAAATTAAGCGAGGTTTAAATCTTCAATTAATTTAATTATGTAATGAAGGGGTAAGGCGAGAAAATTATATTAAAGAGTTAGATTTTGCCTAAAACGGTCATATATACTACACTTTCTTGAATTCCATCAAGATTTAGTAATTTATTAACTTCATTATCGTAGAATGCACCAATTTGACAAGTTCCCCAACCCAATGAGACTGCCCCTAATGCAAGTTGAGCCGCAATATGGCCTACATCCATAAAAATATAACGGTAAGCACGCTCATGATATTTCCATTTCGATCGACTGAAAACTGCAGTCCACACAATCACTGCAGGAGATTTAGCAACCATTGTTTGATCTAATGTAGCAGAACTTAATTTTAAACCAAAATTACCTCTCTGAAGAAGTTCTAAGGCATGTTCTCGAATATTCCAATGATAGATTCCTGAATTGAGATCTGAAGATTTATTTATGAAAAGATATGTTTCGATAGGATAAAGAGCTCCAGCGCTAGGCGCTGTTCGATACTCAAATTTGGGAGTAATTTTAGATAAACCATTCGATAACCATAATAAATATCCTAAGAATTCCGCAGAAATAGGTTTTGAAGAAAATTTACGATAACTACGGCGATTTCTGATACAGTCATAAAGCGTGATCGTTGATTTTGAAGCGATTTCATTTGGTTTGGGTAAAAAAATCTGCTTTTTGCCAGAATATAGTTTATATCGGCTGGAATCATAAGGATATTGAATATTTGAATGTATTTTTGAATTTCGTATATATTTTGTTTGTTGAAAAAAAATATCTCCAATTTTCTGCATAAATGATGGTTTATTCTCTTCTATCATATTATTTCAACATTAATTAAGTATTTAGGTCTATAAAAGGGATACTAAAAATAGATATTTTTGCGAACGAATCCATTTTATCAAAAAAAAGTACATTTATTATTTCTAAAACCAAACTTTATTCAACGATGAGCGAAACAAAATGCAATCTGTCGAACAACCTAATTGAAGGATTTTTGTATGAAATACTAGATAATTGGATGGATTTTAACACGATCGAGAATCTATTATTTAAGCGTTTTGGTGAAAGCATCTGTGTTCCTTCAGATTTAACTAAACATGGTGAAAAACGCTATATTGCTAAACTTAAAAAAACCCTCAAACGTGGAATTATGAATAAAATTTATCTTTTTGATGAAACAACACAACGATATAAAAATAATGAATAATCTTTCTTAGAAATCGGAGTTTTTTACCTTATATCACATATTGTCTTGAACCTTTATGCTTCAAAATTTTCCAGAAAATCAAAATTTCAAAAAATTTAAAAAAATACAAGAAATTCAAAAATCCTAAAAAAGACTATATCCTACACTCAATCAAATTCACCTTACAGTAAATTTTAAGATATTTTCTACCGCAAAATGCCATATTTGTAATCGAACATTACAGATCTCTTTAGATCTGAATTTATTTTCAAAAAAAGATTTTTTCTCATTTCCTCACGTAATAATCCATGGAACTCACATACACGTTTTAATCGCTTATCTTGACTGAGAATTACAAGTACAGGCATAAGAATACTTTAATTCAATTCAAATTATTTATTTTATAAATCACCCATCAAAATGGGTTCATGTTGAATATATTTACCTAAGCGAAATATTTATGTTCTAACTCTCATTCAATTACACAACCTTTCCTCCATTTGGGTCCAGTTCTCAAGTCTTTTATTACCCCTAAGGAAAGCGAAGATTTACTAGAGGTTTGACACATGGGAGATTATAAAGTAATTATTGATTTTGATCTATGTACTGGTTGCGGGGAGTGCAATGCAGTTTGTCCTTCTGAGGTATACGATGAACCTGTAAATGGTAAAATTGTAGTTGCACGTGAAGACGATTGTGTTGGTTGTCAAGCTTGTGTTTCAGCTTGCCCAGAAGAAGCAATCACTATTGAAGACGCATAAAATTTAATGAAAGTCAGCAAATACGAATAAATTTGCTTTTTTTTACTTTTTTATAATTACTTTTCGCACAAAGTCTGCTTTTATATATACCATAATTTTATTAAAAAAGAAAGAAAAAGGAAAAAATTAGAGATCGGCTTTATCTGGAGGACATCCATATTGATCTCGTACTTTACAACGATCTCGGCTGGATGAACCTTCACAATCAGCGCATTCAACTTCTCGTAACATATTCAAAATTTCATTATCTGATCGAGGTTTTACATCGCTATCATCTGCGAGCATTTCATCATCCAATTCATCTAAATCTTCTTCGATGTATTCAGGGCCATCTTCTTCATCATCGAATTCATCTTCAGAAATTTTATTCTTTTTTGGTTTGGATTTTGCAGGAGATTTAGCTTTTGTAGGTTTTTTGCTTCTAGTTGTTTTTTTTCCTCTAGTAGTTTTTTTCACTTTAGTCGCTTTTTTAGCTTTCGGACGGGAAGTTTTCTTCTTAGCCATATGAAAAAGTATTTAAAAAGTCAAAAAAAGTTTTCGATTTTTACATAGAAATTACCGATAATCAGAAATAAACATACATATTCGAGGTTATTACACATTTCAGTTAATTTAGAATAATAATTTCCCAATTGGAATGAAAATAATAAATTAAAACTAAAATCAATCAAATAATTATTTTAAACTATAAAAAAAATAAGAGAATTAATTAATAAAAGCGTAATTTTTCTATTAAACATCCAAGTGAAGGACTTTCTGATTTCGATCCGCACCAGCAGAATATCCTCGGTCTTTTTTGAATTTTCGGCGTAGAGATTGAAAAACTAAATCTAAAGGAATATGCATGGGACAATTAGTTGTGCATCGACCACATTCTACGCATGTATCACCGACATGAGTAAAACGTGTAGTAATAAACATTACTGGATCCATAGTTTTTGCTTTGACTTGTGCTGTTAAATTGCAAACAACGCAAAAACAGACTGGACATGATTTAACACACATTCCACAACCTGTACATTTGGTTAATAAGGAGAATCTGTCTTCATTGCTTAAGAATTTATCTAAATCAGTTTCACGTTTAATTGAACAATTTTCTATTATATTTTGGGCAGTTTTTTCGTATTTTTCATTAGCTTTTCCATCAGCAGCTTTATTATCCCAATTTAGTTCTTTAATAATTTTCTTCGCCCGATCTGATTGAGGTGTTAACACATAAGATTCACAATTCTCGGGAACACCATAGGTGCCTAATAAAAAGTCTGCTAAAGGATGGCTTTTTTCAATACATCGAGAACAATTACTAGCTATATTAAATGTTTTTGATAGCAGTTCTTTTTTTATCGATCCATCAGAAAAAGTAAGAATAAATTCCTTTTCTGTTAATCTTTCGTTCACAATGGTTGATTCATCAATTTCTTCCTTTTTAAACCATTTTTTCAAAGTGGCATTTGGTATATATCCCAAATCATGAAATCCAATTAAAAACAAGTTTTCCCATTTTAATTGATTTTTCTTATCCAATTCCACCATGGCGCGAATATCACAAGCGCGAGCTACAACTGCCACTGTAGTATCGAGTGCTTTTTTGGAATGTAAAATGGTATTTGAAGCAGAATCAGTACGCGCATATCCATATGTAAGTAATTGACTTAATGGAAAATTCTCTAATTCATTTGGATCTGAAACAAATTCAGGAATAATTGCATAACGATTTCTCTTTTCTTTGCCTGATAGAACTTCAGACACGTATTTTTTATCGATTAAATGAGTAAGTAGCTGAGTAAAATCAGCTTTGGTTATGATATATCGTGTGAGGGACATTATATTGTTAATCTCCACATTGGTTAAATAAATGTGAAATTGCTAATTATAAGAAGATCAATGTGAGATGAATTATGAATGTTTGTGTATGGTGAAGGAACTCATATTCCATGATAAATATTTGTTGTGCAAAACATTGCCACAACGAAAGAAAAATGAAAAAAGAATTTTTGTCGATGTTTTTTGAGAAAAATAGTAGCTAAAAAATCGTAATTTCAAGGTGATTTTTAATAAATAAAATGAAAGCACCTAGTTCTATAAAAATTATTTTAGAAATTGATTTGAAAGAATAAATTGTCTACCTTTTTTAGGATTAACAAGGTAATTTTATTAATGGTTCAACTTTTAGGAACTCCAGATAAAACAGCAACAGTTGGAGAGAAAAAGATATTTAAACTCCTTCAAATGATCTTTTCGACAAATGATTCCGTTTATCTTTATACAGAGCCATATTTTAAAGGTTTACGGCCGGATTATGTATTAATTGGGGATTCAATAGGAGCAATAATAGTAGAAATTAAAGATTATTTAGAATCTAGTTTGATCTCAACCCCAAAGGCAGAACCATGGAAACTATTAAAAAATAGGAGCGATGAACAAAAAATAATACCAAATCCCTACGATCAACTTTATAAATACTGGAAAGTTGCCCAAAATGCAATTAATGGTTGTGAATTTCCAAATAATATTCAAATTCCAATTCATCGGATCTTGATTTTTACAAATATATCGAAATCTTCAGAAATCGGTATAATTATCAGCAAAACACATCAAAAACAAGTTCAAATCGGCTTTAAAGAAGATATTCATAATAGTAAGACATTTACAACCTTTTTTCTTAATTTTTCTTCATTTAGTAGTCATTTTAATTTTTCAACAAAACATATCAAATTATTAAGAGCCAACCTATTTCCAATAGCTCGTCTACCTTCTTTACACCAGAAAAAGCTTTTTGAATTTTTATCAGTTAAAGAAAAAATCCATTTATTAGATTTAAAACAGGAAAAATTTGCCCGAGAGTTAGGTTCTGGCCATCGCTTATTATTTGGAGTAGCGGGGAGTGGAAAGACAGTTGTATTAATTGCAAGAGCCCGTGTGTTAGCATTACGCCATACTGATTGGCGTATATTGGTGATTTGCTATAATCGACTTCTTCAGAAAGTTCTTTATCAGACAATTATTCCACAAGATTTTCAAGCTCAAATATTTGTAGAATCGTTTCACAAATGGGCTCAATCTATAATATTGAGTGAAGATTCTCCTGAAAACACAGCGTATCAAGAAATTTTAAGAAAAATTGAAACACAAGATCAAAAATCAGTGTTTTTTGGGGAGATTGTTCCAAAATTACTTAAGCAAACCTTAATACGGCAAAAAACCAATAATCAAAAAATAACAAGAACAAAATTCCAGTATGACGCTATTTTAATAGATGAAGCTCAAGATTTCGAAAAAGAATGGCTAGAAAGCATAATGTTAACACTTAATCCAGAGTCAAATTCTCTTTTCATTGCATGCGATGGATTACAGGGAATATATGCAAGAAAGAAATTCTATTGGAGCGATGTTGGAATTCAGGCGCGGGGAAGGGTAAAAAAGCTTACAAAATCTTATAGAAATCCCCAAGAAGTCGGAATTTGTGCTAAAAAAGTGCTTCCATCTTCTTTTATTGATTTAATTAAAACAGATGAAGCATGTTTAGAGACAGAAGTATATGGATTTATTAAAGGTATTGTAGAAATTTATCCATGTAATACCAGAAAAGAAGAATATACCTTAATTTCAGATATAATTTCACAAATCCAGAATTTTAATCACTTTTCAAAATCAACTGTTATTTTAAATCTACAAAATCTTTCTAAACATCAATATAATCATCCAATTATTGATATATTTAATGAAAAGAATATACACTGGATACCTACGAAAAGATGGAATGGTTCCCGGGAGCAAGTTCTTTTAATTACCCCATATACTGCTAAAGGTTTAGAATTTGACATAGTTATTATTCCTGAAGTTGATAAATATGATACTCGTGAAAAACGTCAATTATTATATGTAGGTATTACAAGATCGACTCAACGAGTGATATTTACAGGAAAGAAAGGAAGTCCAATTGTAACCTTTCTAGAGGATATAATTAAGAATATTTATTCTATATAAATAGATTAAAATGCAATTTCCCAAATTTCAAGTTTATTTTCATTGACAATATGGCTTGTTTTTGTAGATCGGATAAAATTTTTCTGCTTAAGGTACAATATTAATGAATCATTCTCCATGGATCTGCGTAAAAGAAATTGATTTTTTCCAAGTTTTGGATTGAAATTATTCACAGATAATTGAGCAAAAGGTTCACCATCTTCCGTAATCAATCTCACATTTAAATGACCATTTGTTGTGTGGGAAATATTCCAAAATAAATATTCAGATTGAAAGAAAATAGGTTCAATTTCTAAATTATGGAATTTTTCCATTAGGATTTGTGATTGAGTCATATAATTATATTCATTCATACCTTTAAAAACTGCAAAAAAAAGTAGAAAATCAAATATAAAACGAAAATGTAGAAAAAATAAAAGATTAAAGAAAAAAAATATTAGAAGAAAAAACTGAAAAATTAAAGAAGAAAAAACCGAAAAATTAAAGAAGAAAAAACAAAAAAAAGAAGATCACAATTTTTATGCAGATGCTGGTTGAAATCCAATGTCCCATCGAAAAACAGGGTTACCTTCTTTATCTGTTCCAATTTCAGTTTTTAAGAAAGTAGCTTCGACCAACATCCCAATATGATAAGTACTTGGATCACTTTCATCAATCCCTACCAATTGACCTGAGATTGATGGGCCTTCTTCCATTTTTACAACTGCAAAGACATAAGGATGTTTTCTATCATAACCTTTCTTTGTCATAACTTTAGCACCGACATATATGGCAGTAAAAGTCTGTATGATCCCTTTTCCAGAAAATTCCATCCATTCTGATTCAGCTAAACATTTAGAACATAAACGACGAGGTGGTAAATCAATATTTCCACATTTTGGGCATTTTGCGCCCATTATTTTCTTTTCACGTAAATATTCAAAGTATTGTTGAACTGTTATCATAGGTGTTGTTGACATTTTGATACCTCCCTAAATTTTCTCCTTAGTGATAAGACTCACCACAGCAGTAGCTCCAGAACCACCAAGATTATGGGTCATTCCTACTTTTAGCAGTTTTTTCACTTGGCGTTCTCCTTCTGCATAACCTCGCATTTGTTTGAAAATTTCAACAATCTGTCCTGCCCCAGTAGCTCCAACTGGATGACCTTTGGTTTTTAGTCCACCACTTGTATTAACTGGCAATTTTCCATTTCTTTTGGTTTCTCCACGCTCAATTGCTTTAGCAGCTTCACCTGGGGCATAAAATCCAAGATCTTCTAAAGCAATTAATTCAGCAATAGTGAAACAATCATGAACTTCAACAATATCAACATCTTTAGGAGATAATCCACTCATAGAATATGCTTGTTGTACAGCAGCTTTAGTTGCACGCAAAGATGTTATTATTCCATCTTTTCGGTCATGCAAACTTAAAGAATCACTTCCCTGACCAATTCCACTAATCCATAAAGGATTATCAGTAAAATCGTATGCTCTTTCTTCTGATGCTAAAAAGAGCATAGCTGCACCATCTGTGATTAAACTACAATCGTATAATCGCAAAGGTGAAGCAATTAAAGGATTTTTTGATGATTCTAAAAATTCAAATTCATCTCTCCATGTTGGTTCAGGCTGTCCTTTTTGAATTGCTCGTTTGCGGTATTTTTCCATTACTTCAGGAATTGTGCTTTGAACTTGAGCAAAGGGATTATGTTTGCCATTTTCATAATCTTTAATCGCAATACGCATCAAATCTTTAGAAGTAGTACCGTATTTATGAAAATGAGCATTAGCAATTGCAGCGTATAAACCAGGAAAAGTAGCTCCCGCATAATATTCATAAGTTGTATCAGCAGCAGCAGCCAGTGCCCCAGTTACACCTTCAGTGTTTAATTCATGCATTTGTTCTACTCCACCTACGCATACTACATCATTTACACCTGATGCTATGCTCATAACCCCTTGTCGAAACGCAATCCCTGAGCTTGCACAAGCCCCTTCAAACCTTGATGCAGGTTTGGGATTTAACCCAATTAAATTGGCCATTTGAGGTGCCATATGTCCTTGATGATTAAATAAATCGGCTGTAAAATTTCCGAGAAATAATTCATCAATGTCTTGTGGTTTAATTCCTTTATCGGTTAGTTTTAAGGCTTCAAGCCATGCTTCTTGCCATAGATCGATACTTCGTAATTTAGGATAATGAACACCAAAATGACTCATTCCTGCACCGACTATAGCAACTCGACGATTTAATTTTCCCATTAATCAAGTTCACCTATTTGCACTTATGTAAGTAAAGTGCCATATAGAGCATAAAATTTTTTTAAGTTACATGCTCAAATATGTCAAGTATGATTTATTTAATGCAATTTTATTTAAATCATTACAAATTCTCTTGATTAAAGTTATTAGAAATGTTGTGAATTTTGTAAGGTGAGAACAATAATGAAATGGAATTTTGAAAACAAAATTGCAATTATAACCGGTGGAGCATCAGGTATTGGTAAACAAATTGCAAAAGATATGGTTGAATCTGGAGCATCAGTCGCAATATTCGACTTAGATGCTGTTCAAGGGGAAAAAACACTTCAGGAATTACAAGGTTTGACAGAAAACAAAGTAAGATTTTTTCAAGGCTCTGTTGCAAATAAAGAGTTTGTAGACACAGCAGTATCTAAAGTTTTTAAAGAGATGGGAGAGATTGATTTTCTCATTAATTGTGCAGGAATATTGCGAGACTTTATGATCCATAGATTCGATGAAAGAAAATGGGATTTAACTCTTGAAGTTAATTTGAAGGGAGTGGCTATCGTTTCTCAAGCTGTCGTTACACAGTGGATTTCGATATCTAAAGCAAAAGCATCCGAAAAAGGAGAAAAATACTTACCCGTTTTAGAAAATCCACCCCGAGTAATAGTAAATATAGCTTCAATGGCTGCAGATGGAAATATGGGTCAAATGGCTTATTCTGCATCTAAAGCAGGTGTTGTAGGGATGACATTAACCATGGCTAAAGAATTGAATAGATATAATATTCGCGCTCATGCACTTAAACCTACCTTGATTGAAACACCCATTATTGGAGATTTACTTCAAAAAAACGATGGAAAATTCAGAAATATGTATGAAAGTAAAATTCCATTTGGTATTGGTAAAACAAAATATGTAAGTGATCCAGTATGCTTTCTTTGCAGCGAAGGAGGATACTTCATGAACGGATGTATTATTCCCATTAATGGAGGCAAACTTGACGGACTATAAAGCGTTATCTAAAGATAAATAAAAAAAAACGGAAAAAAAATTGAAAAAACAGAAATTAAAACGAAAAAGATGATAAAAAGATGTTCAAAGAAGTCCCAGGTGTTCAAATTATAGATCCAGAGATTAAAAAACATATCACCACACGTAATATATATAAAATCTTTAACCAATTTATTTATCCTGAACTTTCTTCAGAAGAATATGAGTTCCTCCTAGAAGTGGAAGAATATATGCTGACAGAAATTGAACCAAAAATAAATTTAGCAGAAGATGTGTATGAACTCTTCCCAATTTTAGGAAAGGGAAACTATATGCAAAGACTTAATCCTTTTGGTGAAGGAAACCATTTTGGTATGAGATATGAATTATTATTGGCGATGGCAACATCTATTGTCGACCCCGAGCTTGATCTTGCACGAGTTGTTTCTGGTTTAATCTTTACAAATCCAATTTTTCAGAATCGTAAAGATAATCCGAAAATGGACCAAATCTTACAAGATGTGCTTTCTGGAGAAAAAATCGGATGCATCTGCATTACAGAGCCAAAACAAGGATCAGATGCAGTTAACATGAAAACTATAGCAGAAGAATATCCCACAGGAATTACAATCACTGGAGAAAAAATATTTACAACAAATGGCCCAAAAGCCGATTATTTTATCGTTTATGCAGTTACTGACATAAAACAACCAAGAAAAACTATGTATCAAGCTATAGCAGAACGCGGTTTTGAAGGACTGGAAACTGCACGTTTGGGAATTCCAGCAGTACCACGAGTTCATATTGGACAAACCAAATTTAATCAAGTTCATATCCCTCCTGAAAATATTATCGCAGGACGTGGTAAAGGATACGAGCATTTGTTCTCAGGATTAGTTGCTGAACGTGGAGATATCGTTGGTTCCAGTCTAGGAGTTAGTTGGTTATCATTAATTACCGCATTTCTCTATACAAATCTTCGTGTACAGTTTGGCAAACCAATTTATAATTTTGAAGCAGTATCATTTCCTATGACAGAATTGTTTTCTGAATTAATGGCAGCTACTTCTTTAGGGTTACAGATGGGAACAGAATATCGCAAATTTGTAGAACACCCTGAATATAAATTTATAAGGTATAATGCTGCTTTGAGTTCAGGAGCAAAAACTATTGCTTCTAAACTATCACATAAAATTGCCTATGAAGCACAGCATTTATGCGGCGGAATTGCATATACAGATAATCTAAGAATGGATAGAGCACTCAATGTAAGTCGAATTCAAGAAGTTATTGGTGGTTCACGAAATATTCAACGTTTCTTGATAGGACGAGTTTTAAAAGATATGTTAAAAAAACTTAATTGGGAATAAATTTAGCTTTACATGAAAATATTAATTTCCTGTTGATGAAACTAATTCGCAGTTAAAAATTTTTTTATTCTTTTTTTCTAATCATTTTTACTGAATCTTTTTAACTGAATCTTTTTAACTGAATCTTTTTACTGAATTATTTTTTTTGATTTACTTTTATTGGACCTTCATTTGAACATCTATTATTTAAATCTTTTCGTGTGAATTGCTATTTTATTCTTATAATATAGATAAACCAAACCACAACATAAATGGAAGCATTATTAATCCGATGAAAGTTAACACTACAACCCCCAACGCGGCGAATTGTTCATCAAATTCGAAATAAATGGAGTAGATTACATTATTCTGGGCGGGTGGCGCACAAATAATTAGAAATAGAATAGTTCGAATTTCATTTTGATAATTTGGAAAATGAAGAATGAATCCAAAACATAAAAAGATTAACAATCCTAACACAAATCGGATTAATGCTGTTTGCATGAGCGCATTTTTATAAAATTTAACACGTTTTTTTGAGATTCCAACCAACGAAATACCAATTAAGATAGCACTAACTGCTGAAGTTATTTGCGAGAGTGGTGTTTTAAGTGCTATGAGAAAATCACTGGTTTGAAATTGAGGTAAGGCGCGAAAAAGAATTCCGAAAAAAATACCTAAGAACGGAGGAAAGAGAAGTAATTTTCGCAAGGTTTGACCCAAACTTTCATTTTTTGATTTTGTACCTAAATTATGAACTTGTAAAGGTAAAAAAGTGGCTTTAATTGTTGTCATTGTACTGGCATAAATAACGGGAATAACTAAAAGTTCTTCAGGAAAAACAAGTAAAATGATTGGTGTAATATAATAAAGTGAATTAGGAAAAGATCCATGAAGAGTTTGAGCACCAATTCTTCGATAATCATCTGTTTTTTTACTGAAATACTTTAATCCTATATAAAATTGAGTATAGTGGGATATGATTGCAATTCCAACAATTTGAAGGATAGATTCAATTGAAAGATTGAATTGAGAAACAAGAATAATAATAAACACTTGTAATGGAGTAATAAGGTTGATTAATAGATTTACAATCTCTTTTTGAACTCTTTCTTTATAAGAACCAACAACCACTCCTAATAACACACCTACAAGGATGAAACCATATACTAATAAAAGTTTCCAAAATACGTAAAAGTCCATTAAGTGAGCCAATTATTCCAACTTAATGAAGATTTCCCCTTAATTGAAAAAGAATATAGAAAAAGTTTTTTGTGTAAATTAGTTTTTTGATCAAAACTTATTCACATTTTTCAACTTTAGAGAAATTAAATAATCGAAGTTACAGAATCATAAAGAAAATTTCACACTGAAAAAAAGCAAAATAAGAAAAAAGGATATAAGGTTATTCTTTCAAAATTTTCTTGATTGCATCCCGGATTTCTTCCACAGCAGAACGATCTTCAATAGTAGATATATCACCAATATCTTGCTGCTCGGCAATCGCTTTAATAATCCTCCTCATAACTTTTCCTGAGCGAGTCTTAGGTAATCGAGATACTTTTAAAACATCCTTCGGAGTTGCTATTGGTCCAATCCCCTCACGAATAGTTTGGATAAGTTCTTTCTTCATTGTATCATCCCAATTAAAACCTTCCTTCAATACAACCAACACAAGAGGAACTTGACCTTTCACTTCATGAGCAATACCGATAACCATGTTTTCTGCTACAGCAGGATGCGAATTTAATAATTCTTCAATTTCACGGGTACCAAGACGATGAGCTGCCACTTTAATTACTTCATCTGCTCTTCCTAAAACAAAATAATATCCGTTTTCATCTTTAATAGCGTAATCCCCAGTATAATACACTTCTTTTCCTGGTATTTCACGAAAATAAGTCTGTACAAATCGTTCGTCATCTCCATACACAGTCATCATAAAACCAGGCGGCGTGGGAGGATAAGCAATTAGAAAGCCCTTTTCATTTGGCGGCATTGGATTTCCTTCAGCATCTACTACATCTAAATTCCACGTCCATGTAGGAAATGTGGGAGATCCAGGTTTAATCGGGATATTATCAACCCCAACAGGATTACAGAGAACGGGCCAGCCTGTTTCAGTTTGCCAATAATTATCCACAATTTCCACCTTTCCAAGTACCCGTTTAGCCCATTGATAAGTTGGTGGATCTAATGGTTCACCAGCTAAGAACAAATAACGCAAACAACTTAAATCGTGTTTGGTAATCCATTCTTCTGGATATTTTCGCAACATTCGAAAAGCTGTAGGTGAACTAAAAACAACATCTGCCTTTACTTTTGCAATGGTCTCGAACCAAATTCCTGGATTCTGCTCGCCACCTTTTCCATGTAGAGGAGTACCATCATAAACAATAGAAGTTAATCCAGCAATTAAGGGCGCGTATATAGTATAAGAATGACCGACAACCCAGCCAATATCTGATGTAGCAAAATACACGGAATCTTCATTGCATCCATAAAGAGAAAAGATGGAATGATAAAGAGCAACCATGTATCCCCCCGTATCTCTAAGAGCACCTTTCGGTTTTCCAGTTGTTCCTGAAGTATAGAGAATATATGAAGGGTGATCCGATTCTAAATGCTCACAAGGTACTTCCTTAATAGGGCAAGAATCTAACTCAGTTTGCCAATCTAAATCTCTTCCCGAAACTAGATTATAATTTTGGATTTTAAAATTTACTACTAATACATTTGGAACCTTAAATTGTGCAATTTCGATTGCATCATCCACAATCGACTTTAAAGGTGTTATTTTACCTGCACGTTTACTTGCATCGCTGCAAATGATTAATTTGGGTTTGGCATCATCAATTCGCACAGCAATAGATTCTTTACTGAAACCTGCAAATATTATTGAGTGTATTATTCCAATGCGGGTACAAGCTAAAGCAGCGGCACAAGCCTCTATGGACATTGGCAAGTAAAAAATTACACGATCACCTTTTTCCAACCCCATATGTCGAAATAAGCCGGCAATTTGATTTACAAATGTATACAATTCTGCATATGTTATCGGTTTAGATATACCTTCTACCGGATTTTCATATATAAACGCTGCTCGATTCGCATGAGTTTCAGAAAGTGCCCAACGATCTACTGCATTATAACAGATATTTGTTTTCCCTCCTTTAAACCACCGATAAAAGGGAGGATTCGATGTGTCGAGAATTTTCTCATGAGGTGTAAACCAGTGTATTTTTTTGCTAATAGGTTCCCAGAATCGCTCTGGATGAGTTATTGATAGTTGATAATCTTCTTTATATGTCATCGATAATCGTTTAAATTTCAATCTTAAAGTTTAAAAGCTCTTTGTATTAAAGAGAGAGTGATCCACTTTGATAATATCTTGACAGTATCACTCTTCACCTCTATTTAACTATTTGCTTAGTAAGTTAAAGTACAAAAAATCGAAAAAAAGAAAAAATGAAAATGAAAACTTATTCGCACATAAAAGAATGATACAGAAAATATGAAAAAACAGTAAAGAATACATTTTTATCATACTTCAGTCTCATCTATAAAAGAAAAACTTGTATTTCTCTCTAATGAATGAGGTTTATCTTCAGTTCGAAATTTCTTAGGAAGTAATTTTTGAAACCATTCAGGTTTTTTCGTAGAAAGCGCAGCTAATCCCGCTATTCCAAGCGATACACCTATAATAATTCCAATTGTGGTATATGGAGGAAGTGTTGAAAAAATCCTTACAGGATCAAACCATTTTTGGGCAATATTCCCATATATATCAAATATTTCTAACATAAAAACTACATTTGAATCGACATTGTCTAAGATATCAATAGTTAAGTCAATTTTTTCTGTTGTTTCCTTATTATAGAAGAGAATTTGATGCCATTGATTTTCCTGCAGAAAATAAACTCGTATTTTATAAATTAAATTTGCATCTGATACCTTTAAATTAATCAAAACTTTTGGCGTGGAAGTGGTAATATCTTCAAGATTGGCTTCAACTATGTTTGGATTATCTGTGTCTCGATAAATTTGATCGTTTGGAGAATACTCTAAAGGAATATTTTCTAATTCTTTTCCATGTGTTTGCAGCGAAAATTTATCGTACATTCCCCAAAGTTCGCACTTTCCACCAAATGAATTTTTTAAATTAATTACTTGGATTTTATAAGAAATACTTGTATTTCCAACAGGAAGAGACGCAAAGTATACATGAATACGAGATCCTTTAATATCAACAGGATAATTAGATCCATCTAGTGAAAGAATTTGCAAAGATTCTAGAATATATTCAGTTCCTTCAGGTAGAAAATCATCTAACGCATAATATTGGCGATTTTCTCGTGTATTTTGGATTTTTATTGTCACAGTAATTACATCTCCACCAAATAACCTTTGATGAGTATCGAATGATTTCTCTAAAATTATTCCATCTTTTGAAACTTGTTTGGATGAAATATCTTCATTGTTGGTATTTGGATAAAGAGATATCGGATGATATTGAAATTCACTTAAGGAACTTAAATCATTTGATTCAGCAACAGAAGGGGAAACAACATTACATATAATTGGTCCTATTTGTTTATAGATATGTTGATAAGTAGTGCTGTTATCAATTGGATTCAAGTAAACAAGATCACCCGAAATTCGGACTTTGGTTAAATCATAATTGCCTATATTTCCAGGTGCCATAAGGTTGAAATTAAAATGACTTGTTCCAGTTGGAATTGCTTCACTAAAAAGTGAATTTGTATTGACTGGAGAAACTATATCAAAATTTTGATTTAAATCAACCAATTCTATTGTAACTTGTTGTAAAGAGTACCAAGAAGGAATGTCTCGGAAAATTACGGAGAGATTAAATGATTGTCCAGATAATGCAGTAATATCATTTTGAATTTCGATAGTAGGCATAACTCGGACAATTTGGGAAGACTCAAACATATAAACAAATTGTCCAGTTCCTGAAGAATCTAAAGTGAGAGTGTTATTTCCTGTTTCCATCTGTGAATCTACTCGTAGTTTTATTTGAGATGGAATCCAATCAGCAGTATAGTTTAACTCATAAATCGGAGTTTCTTGATTATTCACATTTACATTGATAGTGCCGTTAAAATCAAGAATTTCTTGACCTACGGTTATATTTTTCATAAAAATCAAAGCCTGAATTGCTGAAGAAGTATCTGCTGTAGTCCACCATCCATATTGATGTTTCTGTGAAAGTAAAAACTGAGTTGCTTTTTGAAGAAGGGGAAAATGTGTTATATATCCATCAGCAGCTAATGCCATAATTACATTGGCAGTTATTTCAACCGTACCTCCAAAATATCCCCAATACCAATAATTATCTGAATCAAATGACCAAAAGACATTCCCATTCTGACTCTGCTTATTCTCGAGAAGGAAGTTTATCAAAGTGTTGGATCGAATTGAATTTTCAAATACTGTATCATGTGTAGCTAAATAATACATAGCTGCACCATAAGATCCTCTATAGTTTTCATTATCCCATTGGTCATTTAAAAATGAAATAGCTTTAGATACTACTTCAGAGAGATCAATAGCAGATATTTTCTGCGAAAGAAGCAATTTAGATATATATGCAGTAGCTTCAAATGCAGTATTACCATAATAACTAGCAAGTGTCCAAGAACCATCGCTGTTCTGTTGATTTAAAAGATAAGCCAGTGCCTCATTAAAATTGAAGGAATTGATATAGAATCCTGCTTTATCAATTTCAATCATGGTATAAAGCACAATCGATGTCATATAGATTCGTGACTCATCATCTTGCCACCAACCCCAACCTCCATCAGAATGCTGCATTGTATATAGCCGATTTAATCCATCTGCCACAATACTTTGAATTTGATTTTCCACTGTTTCAGTTAATTCACCAGTCATTTGTAAATATTGATATATTAAAACACTAGGAAGTAATTTAGAGACTGTCTGCTCCACGCATCCATAAGGATACCCAATTAGTGATGACCAACTATCTAAAGAAACATCGAGAAGATCACTATAAATCGCAATAGTTTCTTTGTGATAAATTGTATTTTCATTTATTGAATAATTTAAAATAAATGGATCGCTTGCATTCAACACACCAATCTGCTGGAATTTAAGTTCTAAGCCATTAGGTTTGACGTATATTTGAATCTGTTTTGCATCGGAATAATCACCTATTGAACTATTAGTAGCGGCTAAAATTGTAATATTTTGATTAAACGCATCTCTACAATATGCAGAAAATTCTACTTCAGAGACCATATTAGATGGAATAAACACCTGCTGAACTTCATTATTCAGAATATTTAATCCTTGAGCATTAATAGCCACTAAAGCTGTAGTATCTGTTCCTAAATAATTGTAGATATACGCTTTAATTGTTATTATATCGTCCTGTGTTACTGGTTGGGCGATATCAAACTCAACAAAGAATGGTAAAAATGATTTTATTTTAATGGTTTGAATATCTCCCCATAAAACGTTACTACCTCCTTCTTGATCTATACCCATAGCTACAGCACGAATAGTCCATTCTCCAATATTATCTGGTAGCTTAAAAGTAAAGTTTGTTGGCTCAGTAATCCATAATTTTGGATTCCAATTTGATGACTCAGAAATATTTTTCCTTATATCAACATCAAATGATCCTAAAATACCTTCGAAGCTAAAAGTTGGATTTCCATCATCTCCTTTCTGAACATCAGATAATAGATTAATTTCATTATTATCTGTTGCATCATCATAAGCAATATTAGCAACATCATAAGTACGTGTGTGCCAATATAATCCTCCAGTTGGAGATCCATATCCTATCCACCAATAATTCGAGCCATCATATCCCACTCCCCAAGAACTGGAAGATTGAAGATACGCAGCATAGTTATAATTGGAAAAATAAGCAAGTTCTGAATCATCTTCTGGTTCAACATCTAAAACTGCACTATCGATGAATGAAAGAGAAATTAAGGTAGGATCATCAGATGTTGGCGAAATAGTCAATGTAATAAAATCTCCAGGCTCATAAACATCTTTATCTGTCTTTAATGAGATTCCTACTGTGATATTTACATGGAATACAAGGTAATTTTCAATAATATGTCCTGTTTCAGAGATTGTGTAAACAAATATTGTAAAATCAGGCAGCCATGAAGAATCAACAACAAATTCATAGGAAAATGTACCATTTGTTATATTGAGTGGAGCAGAAAAGA
This sequence comes from Candidatus Harpocratesius sp., assembly GCF_054039255.1. Lineage (NCBI taxonomy): Archaea > Promethearchaeati > Promethearchaeota > Promethearchaeia > Promethearchaeales > Promethearchaeaceae > Candidatus Harpocratesius > Candidatus Harpocratesius sp. Next base: position 3,671 of record NZ_JBPLBG010000064.1, on the reverse strand, counting down.
TTAATCCTCGTTTATACACCTCAATATAATGTAAATTATTTGTGGGTACGTCTGAAGAACCAAAGATTTTAACAGAATCCTGTGAATGAACTAAAAAGCGATATCCTTTTTCATCTTTTGTTGTAACATTAGTTCCTAAACTAATTTCATAAGTTTGTCCTACAGTAAATCGAATATAAGCAGATTGATAAGTAAAACCTCTATAATAAGAGTTACTTTCTGAAATTACGTATGAATAAATACGATAAGTTCCAGATTTTGCATATTGGGATAAATTGAAGGATAGATTTTCTTCACCATTAAAGATCATTGTAGCTTTGCCAATTCGCTGATAATTTGAATCGTAGAGATATAATTCACCTTTCCCTTGTACAGGTTGATTAGCAATAGTATCCCAGAATTTGGCAGAAATTTTAATAGTGTCACCTGGAAGATATGATTTTTTATCTAAATTAAGACTTAAACTATATTTTTTAAAGCGGAAATAATCATAAGAAGAAGAAGATCTTCCATCTTCTAAAACCATACTTACTTCTATTTGAAAAAAATCATATTTCCCAATTAAAGAAGAATCTACAGAAAATTTAATTGAACCAGAACCAAATTCATTAGTGTTTCCTTTATATGTGGAGATATACTTTCTTGTTTTTAATGAATATTCATCTATCCAAATGGCATTAATCCCATATAGTTTAATAGATACTGAAACATTGGCTAAGGGATTAAATTCCCAATCCCAATAAGAAGAACCTCCTGAACGCATTAAGTATTGATATGCATAAAAATAATATGTTAGTTCATCTCCAGGATTAGGAGCCCATGGATTAACATAACCCCAAATGTAAGTGTCTTTTATACGTGTATAACTCTGTTTACTCTCCGAAGATCTTCCATAGTCGTCAGAAACTATAGCATGAGCATCAAAACTATAAGATAAATCCGCAATATTGTTTAAATAGATCGCAAAATGATATTTTCCTAAAGCATTTGTTTTCCCTGTCTCAGAATAAACAATTTCTCCATTATAATTCACAATTCTGAGTTCTACTTCAGCACCGATAACTGGTTGTCCAAAATAGTATTCAACAATAACATCGCCTTCAAACAATGTAGGTTTAGAAAATAATAAATCTGTTGATTCTGGAAAGAAATTTTTTCCATATGTATCAATTGATACGCGAAAAACAGGTTTTTCATAATATTGAACTTTAATTGGATAGGAATAACTATGGTTCTGATAATCAAAAAGAATTGAATATGTTCCAATATCTGTATCATCACTGAAATGAAAGTCAAAGGTCAAAATTCCAGACGAATCAGTTAAAATTTCCGTCCAATATACAGTAAATTCATCTGGATTATTCACTGATACGCGAATAGGAGTTCCAGCTAAGGGTGTGCGCGTTTCATTCATAAATGAATATTCTAAGACCATTGCTCGTAAATGCATGGTTTCACCCAAGCTATAAATGGTTTTATCGGTTGTCACAATATATTGAAAATGATCTCCATTTAGAGATTGTTCACCCCCCCAGAGACTATAATAATAATACTCCCATGACTGATAAAGGAACATAGAAAAATGAACTGTAGATCCAGGAATTTCTATGTTTAAGCGCATATAATATTCATTTTCTGTTTCTGAAGGAATAATAAACTCTAAAAGATTGTAGCCATTTTCATCAACACTTCCATTTCCAGCTAAAACTTGTACCCAACCGCTATTATCATATTCCCAATTATAATATGAAAGAGAATAGGAAAAATTCTGCTCAGGTAAGGGGGAAAAATCAGATAGATCAACTAAATGAATTCCAGCTCGAAAATCCTGCCCGGGTTTATAATATCGTGGGGCTTTTACAAAAATTCCTTCATTTCCAACTGTGAATTCTTTATAGGAATTAATATTATAATCAGTAACATACAAAGTATACATCCCTTCGGCAAAATCATCCGTGATTGAAAGTACAGCTCTACCAGTAGAGTCGGTATAGACAGTTTGATAATAAATTTTATCAGATTCGCCCGAATCGTCATAATAATATGAATAGTAATCATACCAATTTCGCCAATAATTCTTATAAACATATACATCTATTACGTGATTAACCACTGGAGTAAAATTATAGGTCATTTGGATTTCTATATTAATATCTTCTTCCGAAGTGAAAGCATATTTCTCTAAGTTCACTGCCATAGCATAATCGCTATCCCACCAATATTGAGAACGCGGAATTTGATTCATATCGGGTTCTGAATCAGTAGCAGGAGTTGTTCCATCGTTTGAAGCGGATTTATCATTTAATTTTCCCTTTTGCTCTTCATCAGTTATTTCTGTAAACAATGGTGTCTTTGGATTTACTGAAAAACGATATGGAGTTGAATGTGATGGATATGAAGTTTTTATTGAAGAATTGGTTTCGGAAATCTCTGGAGAAGAAATTGAATTAGGAGATCTAAATGCACCCACGTCAAATGCTCCTACGGCAAGAATTTGGAAACAGACCAAACCAACCAATAATACTGCAATTTTTTTACGATCTTGATTCATTTTTATTTTGCACCAAAAATAATCGTTATTAAAAATATGGGTCTTTGTAATTTTATCCTAAGGTTTAGAACACATTTTTTACAAAAATCAAAATCATAGAACAGTAAAGGAAAATCGATTAAATAGTCAAAAAATAGGAAATTAACATTTTATAATTTAAAAAACGAAAAATAGAATATAATTTTACTAAATACTTAAAAAAATGAATCCAAATATTAGATTGGTCGATGATTCAGATGAAAAAAAACATCATACCACAAATAAATAAGAATTACAACCCCAAAAATGATTAATATCGCACTATCTCTATTCCATGTAAAAAATATAAAACCAAAATAACCAATAAAAAAGCATGTAGTAAAAATAGCCATAAAAATCGATCGAGGAAATAACCATCTACCCAAAAGAACCCAAGTGGATAAAACAGGTATATCAGCCTTATGCTGCAATTGATATAAACCATTATTATTGTTTACTAAATTAAGTTCTACTAATTTATCCAAATGATAACGTGCAACACTTGGGCTTGATAATTCTAAATTTCTCTGTAATTCACGAACTCCTATTTCATGCTTATTTAATAGAACAAAATACACCATTAAGGTGGTGCCGTTAAGTTTTTTTTGAATTTCTCTCTTATTTAATTGATTTTCTCTTTTTTTTATTGTATCGAGATCATTTTTATTTTTTTTTTCAGTTGAGATTTCAGATTTTCGTGAATTAATAAATTGTTTAATTCTTGTAATAAACCCAGTTTTATCGCCCATTAACAAAAAATATGCAATACATCATTATAAAATTATGGATCTATGCTATTTTAGTTCAAAAAGTGTTCCTTACAGTATATTTTTTATAAAAAGATAAAAGAAATAAAAGAAAAAAAAGAAAAAAAAGATAAGAAAAATAATTAAGATTTATAGGATTGAACAAGAATAACCTTCAATATCTTTCCAAAGTTGCTACAATTGACATATTTATAAAAGATAGTAAAAGGTTAAAACGAAGAAAAGTCAATTCCAGCAATACTTTTTATTTTTTCAAAATCTTGTTTGTCCCGAGTAATAATTCTCGAAATCCCCATAGATAATGCAGATCCAGCAATCAAACAATCATTTTGCTT
>NZ_JBPLBG010000063.1:0-21735 GCF_054039255.1 Candidatus Harpocratesius sp. | reverse complement strand
ACAATAAAAGGAAACAAGCGATTAGCCAGAATTGGTTGAAGAAAATGGAGAAAATAGAAGGGATTTTAGGGGTTTCAGGACTATTCTATGGAGAAAGATTACCGTGAAATCTCATGAAAAAAATGATTTTTTATGAATAATCTTTTTCATAAACAACTTGACTAACTCTTCGTCTTCTTACTTGAAAATCATGATCTAATTGTGCTACGATGACATGTTCAGGATTACCATGAACATATGAAACATCAACTACAGGATCCTTAGATTCTAAGACTAATTTTTTTGGAACTGGCATGAGAATAGGTTTAGATCCACACATATTACATTCTATCAGAATATATTTTGTTGATTTTGTTTCTTTTTTTGCCAAAATTCTCATTTGTTTTTTATTAATATTTACTTTAATTGGTTTTTTTTTTGGCATTGGTGGAATACCCAATCTTGGATCTAATTTTTGATCAGATTTAGAAGATATCGAATTATTATGTATTTTAGTTGGAATAGCAAGTAATTCTTCTCTTTTTTTTGAAATTTCATAATTTTTTAAGAACATTAGAAAAACATTATCCCAGCCTATTTCTTGCTCTTTTTGTGTTTCTTGTAAAATTTTTTTAATTTTCGTCAATTTTTCCCAGATTTCTTTCGTGACTGTAATTTTTTTTAAGGTCATTCCCTCTCTCACGTGAGTAACTACTTTTTTATAATGTAATTAAATTTTTTTATAATTTAAAGCAGTCGATAAATTCATTAAGTTACAACTCCATAATTATTTTGATTGTTTGATGAAACATATACGTTTAAGGAGTTTTCCAACTAAATGTCGTTATTGTGGGAAAATGATTCTTTATTGGGAAAGCACGCGTGGAGCAAAAGTTTTCTTTAATCTCCCTATTTATGGTAAACCTATCCGACATCAATGTCGAAAACCAAAATACTTAAAAAATGCACCAATAATTAAAGAAACAGCTCTCGATCATTTAAAAAAGAAACTTGAAAGACAATCCTTTCAATGCCCTGTTTGTGGAAAAATTTGTGCTACAGAAAAAGCCTTAAATAATCATATTCATCAGATGCAGAAATATGATGATCCTCATGCAGAATTCTCAGAAATGCTCGAGTTCATAGACTTTGATGAAAACTCACCAAACATTAAATCTAATTACCAAGGATCTTTTAAAACGAATCATTCTATCAAAACAATTCAAGACCGATTCATTTTAAAAACACATCGAAAAGAAGATGAAATCAAATTTGAAAATCTTATTAGGCGAAAGAAATAAATTATAAACAACGAAAAAATACCCTAAATGGAGAAGTTAAAATAATGCCTATCGATTTTGAAGGAATCTGTAATGAACTTTTCTCAAAACAACTTATTATTGCCGCCGTTGTTTCACGAAAAAATGGAGAGATTGTATATATCTCCCCAAATTGGGAAATTGACCCCTCTGATTTGGCTCAGTGCATAAGTAAATGGCAATCTCATTCACAATTTTTAAAATTACAAGATGTTAAGTATTCTCTATTAATGAACACTACTGAATATTTTTCAGGAGTTAATTATAAAGATCGCACTTTTCTTTGTGGAGCAATTTCTCCCGATCCAGAAGATCAATATGTTGTTATAGGATTTGCCCCAGCAGGTGTCGATGGAAGAAGTGCTTATGTTGATGTTGTACGAGCTGCAAATAAAATGCGTGAAAGTGGTTCCTACGTGGATGAATCCCAATCTTTTGGAAAGTATGATGAAACTCCTGTTCAAGAAGGAACCAGTGCAGTATCAACAGATAGTACTTCTGGAGGAGTAAACCCTGCGTTATTAGAAGAAATTAATGGTTTCCTTACATGGATAAATGATCCTAATGGTCTTGCTGGATATATTCAGTATTATCTAGATCAAAATGATGAGACTGTTTTAGCCAAGTTAGCACAAGCATATCAAGATTTTAGAAATGTTTTTGGATTTTAGTGTCATTCTTTATTAATAACACATTTTTCTTTTTTTTAAATATAGAATTATAAAAAGATATGGATTGAGATTAACATGGAATTGACCTTATATGTAAAGAAAAATGATGATTTTATTGAAGCTGAAAGAATAAAACCCAATGAACTTACTCTTGTATTGGATAAAGATAAAAAAGAAATTTTTGTTTATCGCCCGAAAGATCAAATTATTTATGATGAATATGAATCTGAAGAATTATATAATCAAATATTAAACAAATTTCTCAATCCTAATATCATTTTATTATCAGATCTTGAACCATCAGAAAAAGAATCAGAACAGATTCAAAAAGTAAAAAAATTTATTCTTGCAGCACAACCTTCTCCTTTCTTCTTCAAAATCGGAAATTTCTTTCAAAATCTCTTTTTCTTTAGAAAAATTCGACGAAATATTGAAATTTTCCAAAATTATCAACAATCAGGTGTATGGCGCCGACGATTATCTAATCAAACTAACCTTCGTAAATTAAGTATCTATAATGTCATTCTATCCTTAATCATTTCTATTATCTCAATACTAATAATATTTGTTGCAATTAAACCTATCTATAATACTCATTTTTCCATAGAATCTCTTCAATTTTGGTTGGAAAATTTAACAATATATGAAGGATTGATACTCTTCTTTTCACTTATGATATTATTTGTCAATTTAGTTTTTGTATTGTTTCCATTAAAATTCCCAATTAAACCAAAAAAATATTCACAATTAAAATAAAATTACTATTTTGCTTAGGCGGATATTTTTTCTATAAAAATTAAAAGCCTTCATTTTCACTTCACTTATAACTTGAATTTCAATTCGAATGCTTTGGGTACTTTTTCTTCTTCAAATGACTTATTTTCACAGAAATGTCCTTATTGTCTAAAGGAAGAAAGTATTGTAGATCCTCAAAGGGGTGAACGGATTTGTTCCAATTGCGGTACAATTCTTGAATCAAGATTAATCGATTGTCAAGCAGAATGGAGAGATTTTCATCAAGATATTAATAATTCAAGATCTCGGGTTGGAATGCCATCATCTTTAATACTTCATGATAAGGGTTTACCAACGATAATAGATAGTAGAGATTATGATGCAAAGGGGCAAAAACTATCTCCTCGAAATCGCCAAATCGCTTATAAATTGAGAAAATGGCAAATACGTCTTAATATACAGACTTCTAAAGATAGAAATCTCTCTATTGCAATGTCAGAGTTAATTCGTATATCTTATCAACTAAACTTAACAAAATTAGTTCAAGAAACTGCTGCATTATTATATAGAAGATCTGTTGATATGAATATTATAAAAGGAAGAACAATTGAAAGCATGGTTGCAGCATCAATATATACATCTTGTAGGTTATTAAACATTCCAAAATCACTAGATGAAATTTGTGATATAACTTCGGTAACAAAACATGATTTAAGCAAAAGTTATAGAATAATTGTCCATTATATGCATTTACGAATACCAACAGTAATTCCAGCTCGTTTCGTATCAAAATTTGCTCACGTTCTAAAAATTTCTCCTGAATCTCAATATCAAGCAGCAAAAATACTACGTTTTGCTCAGCAAAAAGGAATTACTTCTGGAAAAGATCCAAGCAGTATGGCAGCAGCATCATTATATTTAGCTACTCTATTATCAGGAGAAAATAAAACTCAAAAAGAAATTGCCGAAGTTGCTAAAATTACAGAGGTGACAGTCAGAAATCGATACAAAGAACTAATGAATTCACTTAACTTAAAAATTGATTAATTATAATTATAGATGTTCTTTTAGAAATAGAAAAAATAATCATTTGATTTAATTTATATTGCTTTAACTCGTTTTATTACCTGTGGACGCTTTTTATATAAAACACGCGCTCCACAATGTGGGCATTTTACACCTGGTAATTGACTTAATTGCTCTCTGGTGACTTCTTTTTGACAATCTTTACTTGCACAAACATAAACCATATTTCTTTAAATAAAAGGTAGAGTTTAAATTTTTCGATATAACACAATTTAAGATACTAATAAGATATTTTCGAAATCATCTGGATTTTTAGTGGTTTGGAGAATATTCAAAATGGGAACTCTATGTAACTCTATATTATGCAGAAAAAATTCATAAGGCCAATACCCAATAATACAATCTTCTTGAGATTTAAGACGGGCAATTAAATAACCTTCTCTTATCTCATCTTCAAACTTGTTTTTAATAGAAGTTGATTCACTGGAGGGTTGCTTTTCTTTTTTTTTTGTTATCTTTTTTTTCGTTCTTAGTAGAATATAGTAATTTTTAATTTGCATTTCTTTTATTTGACCATATTTAATTACTTCTACTATGTTATTTAGTGAATAGGCTCTTTTTTTTCGAGTTAGTTCATTATAATTCATTAAAAAATTTTGAAAATTATCAAATGATTCAACTAATTCTGTGTGATAAAAGAAGGTTAGATTCCAATTTTTATCAATCTCATATCCTTTTCCTTTAAAATATACCTTAAACACACCATTTTCTTTAAGATCTCTTTTGAGATCATTTTTGGGATCTACTAACTTCTTCATTTTCTTTGGTAATAAATGTGGGATAATAACTTAAGAATTTTTGTGGATTTAATTATGAAATCGAAGCTTTTTAAAAAAAAGATTTCACAACATAATATGAGAGTAAGTGTCAAAAAACACACAAAAAATTTTAAAAATTAACGATCCAATTCATGGATTTGTAATATTTCCTAATTTTATTCGTAAAATCGTAGATTCAAAAGAGATTCAACGATTAATGCGAATTCGACAACTTTCTGGAACAAATCATGTATTTCCTGGTGCAAATCATACAAGATTTGAACATTCATTAGGTGTTGCTGCTTTAGCTCAACGTCTTTTAAACAATTTAGTTACTTTTCATGGTGTTGATCTTTCTTCTGAAGACATAAACAACTGTGTGATTGCGGCTCTCTGTCATGATGTCGGCCATGGTCCTTTTTCTCATAATTTTGAAAGTATCTTATTAAAGTACAATAATAGAGATCATGAGGATTATACAGAATGGATTATTACCGGCTCAGAATTGGGTGATATTATTAATAATTTAGGCTATGATAAAAAATTCATAGCTGATGTAGCTACAGGTAGAATTCTCTCAAAAGGAAATACTAAAGGAGCATTAATCTCACAAATTCTAACCAGTGCAGTAAATGTAGATTCTATGGATTACTTGCTTCGTGATAATTATCACTGTGGAACTGAAGGAAGACCTGTGGATATAAATCGTCTTCTTCTTTCTATTGATCAATTGAATGAAACTATTTTAGGAATTGATATTAATGCATTGATTGCTCTTGAAGGTTACCTTCTTTCAAGAATAAGTTCATTTCGTACTATTTATTTCCATAAAACCTGCCGCGCAGTTCAAATTATGCTATCAGAAGCAATTGATCAATTAGTACAAGAAAAAAAAATTTTAGATTATCACACTCCAGATGATTATACACAATGGGATGATTATGTTCTTTGGACAGAATTAATTCGATCAAAAAGTGCCAAACCTATGATTCAAGCAATTCAAAAGCGTGAATTACTAAAAAGTTGTTATGAATCTCGAATTGAGATGACAGATCTTAAAATTAATATTATTGAAATTAAGGAAAAATTATCAGAAAGATCAATGATTCCAATAAAGAATATTTTTATTGATCTTCCCAGTTCACCAAATGTTCCATATAATCATATCAGTCAAACCCGTCCGAATGAAATTTATACATTTAAACGAACTGGGGATGGTGAAAAAAAATTGGTTAAACTTGAAGATTACTCTCTTTTTTTTAATCATTTTAAGGGTCACCTTCAATTAATTCGAGTATACACGTGGTCTAAATACCGTGTTCAATTAGGTCGTACATGTAAAGAAATACTCGGTAAACCGAAATTCAGTTAGAATTCTTTTGGTTAGAAGATGTATTCGTAAAATATCAAAGTTTATTGCTAATGTGGAATACTTTTTATCAGTATGGCTAAAAAATCTCGTCCTCCCTATCTCGGTAAGGTTTGCTTATTTTGGTGTGATAATTGTGATTTACCCCTATTTGATAATTATCTTTGTAACCGATGCAATTCTTCTCCAAGACAAGTAAAAATATCACCTCCTGGAGATGTACGTCCTGCATTTTTTCATGATTATCAACTTTTACAAAAAGTAATAAATAGGGATTATGGTTTAATTGGAGAAATACTTTTTCCAGGACATAAAGTGATGTTATTAAACCGAATTGGAGGGATTGATCGCACTGATGAAGTTATTATTTCAGGACAAGTTGTAGGACAGTTTTATTATGATCCACTCAAAATGGATTACTTCTTCCATCCACGATTAATTGGTGGAAAAATGATTTCTGATATTTATTCCTTCGTAATGCAGAAAAAATCATCATGGTTTGCACAACCAAAATCGATTTGGCTCAATCGTGATGGTGAATCTTTCTATTATCAAGGAAAATCTATATTAGTTCCTGGAGTTAATAAATATTCTCAAGATATTAAAATTAATGATTATATCTTGGTTTATTCAGCTGATTCTGGAAATTATATTGGAATTAGTGTAGCAAAAGCCTCTTCACAAGAAATCTCAGCTATGATGAAATCTGGTCGTGGAAACGTGGCAAAAAATCGTTTTCATAAAAAATCTGCTTCTGAAACTCTTTTTTTTCCTCAAAACATAACATATGATATTAAAAACTCAGATGATTTAAGCGGATCTCATGATCCGATTCATTCTAGCTCAATAATTCCTACCAGCACCTCAAACGCTTCAAAAATCTCAGATATTTCCTTTACTCCATTTTTCACAGAGAATGCAGAAGAAGTCAAAAAAATGAATACTATTTTTTCTATTAACATTAGTCAAAATTATCATGGTAAAAAGTTAGATAATGATTCACTCGAATTTATTAATCTGGAGCATTCCAAATGGTTAAACTCCCTTCTTTCATCCACCCAACTATTAATTCATCAACAAAATCTCCTAAATCTTTATCGAATTTATTTTGCAAATTATTCATTTATTCAAGGAAAGATTTCTAAAGCTATCAAATTTATACGAAAAACTGTAAAAAATGTAAACAAACCTCCTGCTGTTGCATATTCGGGAGGTAAAGACAGTTTGGCCGTTCTTCTACTCGTATATCGGGCTCTTGGGCCTAAATTTAAGATCTTTTTTGCAAATACAGGTATAGAATTACCAGAAGTTGAAGAAAATGTCCAAAAAGTAGCCAAAGTCCTAAAGATGGAAGATATGCTGTTAGTTAGAAATGCTGGACGAACCTTTTGGGATTTATTACCTAGTTTCGGCCCTCCAGGAAGAGATTATCGATATTGTTGCCATTCACTTAAAGCTAAGCAAATAATGAGCTTGATTCAAGAATTATATAATGGAAAGAAAGTGTTGAGTTTTCTCGGACAACGGCAGTATGAATCTTTAAACCGGGCTCAATCTAAGAGAATTTACGTGAATACATTCATTCCACTTCAAATTGCAGCAACACCCATTAAAGATTGGATTTCTCTCTTTTTATGGGTTTTTATTGTATGTGAACCTGTATTTGCTCAGAATTGTGATCAAAGTCAAATAATACTCGATATCCCCATCACCCCTCTGTATTTTTCTGGACATGAAAGACTTGGATGTTATCTCTGTCCAGCAACGAATTTGGCCACTTTTAATCTACTTCAAGATACTCATCCTAATCAACATTCTGAATGGTTCTCTTACTTAACCAATTATGCTGAAAAATATGGACTTCCTGTTGAATGGGTTAAATATGGTTTATGGCGGTATAAGAAACTTCCTCGACAGTGGAGAAATTTACTTACTGAAAAAAAAATTCAATATCAGTTTCATAATCCTTCTCCCAATCAAGATCTTCAAATTTCTATAACTAAAGGTTTTTCACCATGTCTTCAGACAGGATACTCTGTTAAAGGGCGATTTTCTCAAGTTATTAAGTTAGCTCATTTAGTGGATTTTCTTCCTGCATTAACCTCTGAATTTGAATATGATGAAGAAATTGATGTTATATCAGGTCGTGGATCTTACAAAAAGCTTAAGTATCGTTTCAACGTTTATTCTGATGGTTCTATATTTCTCTTAAGTCCAGATCGCAATTTTGATTATCAATCATGGCTTCAATATTTGTTCACAACTGTCTATCGTTCTTTCTTTTGTAATCAGTGTGAAACATGTATTAATGTATGTCCCACACATGCCATCAAGCTCACAGATTCTCAAATTATTATTAATCCTACAATGTGTATTTCGTGTAAAATGTGCATTTCTCATTGTCCTTATTTTCAAATTGGGAAATCTGTAGTGAATCGTTTATTCTTGAACTAGATTATTCCCAATATCATTTTTTTTCAGATAAAACAGAGAATTGGTTAATTGCACTTCAATCCTTTGTGGTGACTGAAATTGAAGCGAAATATAATAATTAAAAACAAATCTTACTTTTTACACTATTTCTCTTCACGATTATTGGAATTTTGATAGAACTTTATTTTTTAGTTAGATTTTACCTTCAATATAATAATTATTAAATCAAAATTTAAAAAAACTTATTCGCACTTAGTTATTTTAATAGATTAGAACAAACAAGTTATTCAGCAATCATTTGATCAACTAATCCATTTATTAATTAATCAATTTTTTATAAATTTGCTATATTGTGATAATACAATTTAGTAATTTAAAGAAAAAGTAAAAAATTGTCACTCAAGATCTAGAAGAATAATTAGGATTTTAAAGTTCTCTGAGCTTCATGCCATGGCGTATCCTTTATAATAAAGGTCAAAACTGAGGCAATTCCGAATAAAACCGCCACAACATACATTAAAACAGCAGGAGGAACAGCAAGGAGAATTATTCCTCCAACTTGTCCTAACATCATTAGCATACCATTTGAACTTTCTTCTGGAGCGGGATACGTAATTTCTGCTCCATAGGTCAACCCAACAGGAAGTGCTGCCACTAAGAAAAATCCATATATCAAAGCAAGCATATTTACAACCCAAAAAGACTGAATTAATATTAAAGCAATATTCAATGGAGTACAAATGGTCAATGCTAAAATTAAGAATACTTTCCGTTTATGTTTCTTATCTGAGATTGCTGAAATAATTATAGCACCAAACACCCCCCCAATAATCATAAATCCACTAATTATTCCTGAATCGAAACTTGGATCAAAAATTAAGTCGATTACTGTTGTTATTGCATTAAATGATCCTAACCCAAAGAAAAGTATAATTAAAAGATAAATAAAATCCTTTATTTTTAACATCTCTTTATATCCTGTGGTAACTAAGGCTTTACTTTTATCAGCATAAGCATTTGGTGGGTGATCTGGCTTGTCTTGTATGAAAACTAAATACAAAATCATTCCGATTATGCTTGCTATTCCATATCCAAGTAAAAGCGGAGGAAAGCCATTTTCCATATTATCTCCGATATTTAATATTTCAGGAAGCATCATTCCAATTATAACGCCAAGAAACATTGAGATTGTTCCTAATCCTGAAGCAGTTGCTTTTTCCTTTTCTGGAAACCAATTCGCAGCCAATTTTGTAAAAGAATTGAGCACAAATGGTTGGCCAATAGCCATCATTATTTGAGCGATCATTACAATTATGAAATTTCGAGCAAAAATCCCTCTAATCAAAGCAAACACACCCGTGAAAATGACGCCAATTCCAACTCCCCATTTTAATCCATATTTATCAATTAGCCAGCAAGCAGGAAAATTAACTGGAATATAAGCAATCATAAAGACACCAGTCAACCCCCAGACAATAGCGTTTTGCGAGACATGGTAAAAATCTGCCACATCTTGAGTAATTGGAGCAAATGTAATCCAACCAATCTGGGTAATGATCCCCATCAACATAAAAATACCTAAAACAACAAAGCGATATGTAGAAGCAATATAATTTTCTGAATTTTCTGAATTTTCACTCGCCATATTTCATATTCTTTGCAAAATTATTTAATTTTTTACATAAATCAACGATTTTTTTTACTAACGACACCAAATCATTTTTAGTATGAATGAATAATGGTAAATCATGTTTTCTCGATCACTTTTATTCATATAAATGAAGTAGATATTCGATTTACAAGGAACCTCGCACTTTTGAATAGAAAAAGATTAAATCTCGAATTGCGGGATGTTGCGAATTGATTCGAAAATAACGTGGTGGTGTTTGAGCATGTGTTTCAATAATACGTTCTTCTATAAATTCTTGCGCTAAGAGATGATCGAGAATACGTTTCGCTGAGCTTTTAGAACTATTAGCTGCACGTGCAATTTCTGAAATATTCAACCATAACGGCTTAGAGTTAGGATTTTTATCACTATAAGTATTTTCTTCTTTGAATAAAAGTTGTAGCAAAGTTTCAAGAATGTGAACTTGAACGGTATCACCGAAAAGTCGTGGAAGATAATGTGGAGAATCATCAAAATTAAGATCAGATCGTACACGATGAGAAAACATTTAAAGAAAAATTTCCCGCACAGATTCTTAAACTTTTCTAGCCATATTAACTTTTATAGATAATGAAATCGAGAAAAAAGCCTAGTTATCAAATTGTTATTTAATTTTCTTAAAGGATGTTAAAATTTGCATAAAAATATTTGAAGATCACTACTTAATAAAATAAATAATTGTAGTTAGATGGATAAAAATTATTATTATTAATTATCGTTAACAAATGAGACAAAAGTTGAAGAATTCAATATTAATTTCTCTGCAATTCTCCTTCTATTTATTAGAAAAGAAGATTTAGAAATGAATAAAAAACGATTACTAAAAAGTGAATTAATAATTTTTTTTATTTCGCTTGTTTTTGCTATGATAATTACGATGTTATGCACCTGCAAGTTTGGGTAATAGCAAAATCATCACAACCATCACTACAGCGATCACGACGAATTGAATTGTACTTTTACGACTTTTACTTTTATCGGCCTTTGTATAAGATTCTTTACACTCTGTTGAACAGAAATCTTGTCCTAAAGGAATGGCACGCCCGCAAACAATACAATGTTTATGAGGTTCATATCGACGACTTTTTAATGATTCTTTCCATGATTTGGACATAAGAGCTCATGTAAGTCAAGGGATGGAAGGGTTTAAAATTATTGGATGAAGGTGAAAAAGGAGAATAATAATAAATATGATTAAATTTCCAATCAAGAGTAAAAAGATAAAAAATTTTAGGAACATTACGTTATTTTATTATTGTTGATAATATCCACATCGGGGTGATAAAAATGAGCAGTTGGATAGGAATTAGAGATCGATTGAACCGTTTTTTTAATCCTTTATCGGGGAAAACCTTTATCGTCCCGATGGACCATGGAATTACACAAGGCCCATTATCAGGTCTAATAAATTATGAAGAAAAAATCAAACAATTTGCAGAAA
Source organism: Candidatus Harpocratesius sp. (assembly GCF_054039255.1). Lineage (NCBI taxonomy): Archaea > Promethearchaeati > Promethearchaeota > Promethearchaeia > Promethearchaeales > Promethearchaeaceae > Candidatus Harpocratesius > Candidatus Harpocratesius sp. The sequence continues at coordinate 10,275 of NZ_JBPLBG010000063.1, read as the reverse complement.
ATGGCGTTAATGCAATTATTGGACACGCCGGATTAATTCTTCGTAGGAAAGAAAATACTCCTTGGACAATTCCCTTTATACTGCATATTAGTGCTAGCTCAGATTTATCATTAGATCCAAATCATAAAGTATTAGTAAATACAATTGAAGAAGCGATTCGATTAGCGGCTGTAGCTGTTTCGGTTCATATTAACATTGGAGGAAAAGATGATGGTCTTATGCTCGAAACATTAGGTAATGTAGCTCGTGAGTGCCGTAAATGGGGTATGCCCCTAATTGCAATGATGTATCCACGAGGAGAGAATATCTCTTCACAAGGAGAATATGCATTGGAGAATGTAAAAAAAGTAGCACGGATTGGAGCAGAATTGGGTGCTGACATCGTGAAAACCAATTACACCGGCGATATTGATTCATTTAAAGAGGTAGTTAAGGGTTGCCCAGTTCCTGTAATCATCGCTGGGGGTTCTGAAACAACACCAAAGAAATTGGTTACAATTGCGTGGGAATGCTTGCAAGCAGGAGGTAAAGGTGTGTCTTTTGGTAGAAATTTATTTCAATCACCACAACCAGCAAAATTAGCCCATGCAATCAGTTTAATTGTCCATGAAGGTAATTCAGTGGAAGAAGCACTTCAAAAAACCAATTTATCTAATTTTTAAGGAAAAAAAAATGTCAAAAAATTCAATAAATTCATCCAAAAATGTATCAAATTCATCTAAAAATTCAACAAATTCATCCGAATTCGATCCATCTAAAATCCTATCTATAAAATCCCAATCCATAATAGAAAAAAAAGGTATTCGAATAATTGCGGTGATTTATTATTTACATAACGGATATTTGATGCTAATAACAGATCAAGATACATTTGGCTTGGGAACAATGAGTATGAGTGTTCCTCCAAGCGAAATTAACAATAGATCAATAGGAACTCCTCTATCAACTTTTGGATTAAAGTATACAACTCTAACAAATATTATTGGTAAACGTGCTAGTAAAATGCTGGGGAAACCAGTATTAACCATGTTATCGCTGCAAGAATATGATATCCCTCTAAAGGTTCTTCAAAAAATAGTAATGGATACTGTAGCTGCTGCCTTAGAATCCTAGTTTATCAAATACCTTTATCATTCCTTTCTAAAAAATAAATATAAGTATTATTATCTAAAATAACCTATTGAAAATAATGTTCTGTGCTTAAAAAGGGAATAAGCGCCATCTTAACTCCCCATTCGGCAAGATCTATGCGATTTACAAATGAATGAGAAAAATATCCTACAGCACCTCCCTTATTTCTAATTTTAGGATCACCTGATATTTGAGTCATCAGCTCGGCCAACTCAAGTTTACGATCGTTTATTATCGCCTTAATTATCGATGAAGGATAAATCCACCCTGGACTCGTTCCAATACTGACTTGATTATTCTCATTTATAATTACACAAAGAGAATATGCAAGATAACTGGATGGAATTGAAGGATATGCTACCAAACCTGCTTCAATTCCAATAAAGAAGGAGAAATGAGGCGTATCTTGAAAAAAAAGGGATTTATCGGGAAATTTCGATGAATTATTATTTGAATCTGTTGAATTATTAAAAGAATGACACCAATTTCGAATTTTTTGAGCTCGTTTCAAAGCACCAGAATAAAGTTCTTGAAATCCAATTGGTTGAGCAGGAATTTCTGTTTCAACATGATGGGAGACAATTTTAACGTATGAAATTGGGAAAACATGGGTAAAAACACGCTCAACAGCTTCTTTTTTTAAGACATTAGCTGTTCCTACTGCAGCTAATATTTTTTTTCCTTGAAATCTTTCATTATTAGATATATTCATGTTCTTTACTAATACGATTAAATATTTTTTATTAAAAATTCTTTATACTATAAAAGAAATTTACTTTAATTTTAAAAGAAGAATTTAATCGAAATGCTTTTTATTTCTTTCTAATTCATTCCATCTGTTCTGCAAAATATACTAACCACTTTGCCATCGCTACAAACATTTGGTTTACATTTAAATCCAATTTGGCTGAGCACATAACATTCATTAAACATTTTGCATCCTCTGCATATCGCTCCGCTGTTTCTGTATCAACCTCATGATTTGGTAAATCATATTTATTTCCAACTAAAATTATTGGAATCATACCAGCGTTCTGACGGATTATGCGTAACCATTCAGGAATTTGTTCGAATGTAGAATAATCAGTTAAATCATAACAGATGAATGCCCCCGATGCTCCACGACAATAATCACCTAAAAGAAAACGAAAACGTTCTTCTCCTGCAAAATCCCAAAGCTGTAGTCTAACATTTTCTCCAGAATCAAGTGCTACATCCTTCACAGAAAACGCTGCACCAATAGTCATTTTGTGGTCTTCGACGAAGCGTCCTGAAACGTAGCGTTCAATTAATGCAGTTTTACCAACTCCACCTGCACCTGCGACGATTGTTTTGAAAATCCAGTTGCTAGACACAATATTCACTTAAAGTTGATTTTAGGAAGAAATGAGAGCTTCTCAATAATAAGAAATACAATTGTAAATAAATGCCTTTCGGCTCAAAAAACGAATTCGTAGCTTTATTCACTAAACCACATTCAATTAGGAAAAAAAAAATACTTCTCTCTGAATATATTATATCTTTATCGCTAATAGATTGAAACCCCAGAGAATTGGGTTAACTCTCATTGAAATTAAACACTTTATGCTATTTGGGTATTTTTTAGAACTAAAAACATGGCTTAACATCGAAATAAATGAAAGATTATATAACAAAGATATATCTCCATCATTCACAACCGCAAAATACTGAAGATGGTTAATTTCTTATTTCTATACTTCTTATTTTTTGTTGAGTAAATTCATATTCAATTTACTTTCTTTGTATTGGAATTATGATATTCGCGCAAACTTATTCACACATTATGCTCACTTCTTCAAAATCATATAGATGGTTACTGTTTAATGTCCTTCTAAATTATCCATCCCACCCATTGCATTTAATTTATTCATTGTACGAGAATAAACAGATCTAAATTTGCATTAAAACGCTTTGAAAAATAGTTTAAAAATAGTTGATAAATTCTTGAATCTTCTAGATTTCAATAAGAGAGATTTTTCTCAAGTTCATCAAAAAAATAGCTTAGATCGGATTAAGTTTCTATTCAGTGCATAATATCTTGAAGTTTCCATGAATTCTTATCGATCTCAAAAATATCTGTTGGAAATCTCATTTTCTAAAATATTTTATTCTAAGAAATTCATTGATTCATGAAAATTAAAATTCTTGATTGGTTATTGTTAATATAATTTGACTTTTTTTTTAGTGCTCAAAATCTTTTTAAAAATAATAATCCTTTCTGTCAACAAATTTCTTAAGGTAAAACAAAGAAAAAATATAAAAATAGGACTAATAATAATTCGAGTAGATAATATTTTGTTTATATATTAAGGAAGAATTAAAATAGTGCAGGGGGTGCGCTTTATTCACGATTCTCGAAATGAAAATCATATCGAACGCACGTACTCCTTTGAGACGGGATCTTAAGTCCCGCGCCGTTAATCGGTCTGACCCATCGATTCGTCGTTCTCGAAGGATTCCGGCAACCTTTGACCAGGCTTGGCTACCCCTGCAGAAAAATGACAAAAGCGTCATTTTATCTTCATTGACCCTATAGAAAGAATCTCCGATCTAATGTCATCAATGGGACACGCCATAAAAAGATTTTGGCACTATAATAGAGTAAACTCGAGGGTGTTGGATGTGAACAATTGAGAGTGCATTGAGAAGCTAATAAAAGTATATAATTTTATAATATAATTCATATTAATATCGAGATTGATATTTGCTCTACTTATAAATGTTGAATCAATTAGTGAATCCGATATCATGACTAAAAAAGGGAAAATAGGATTCTAGATGAAATTACATAAAAAATAGAATAAACTCCCTTTTTTTATTAATAATATGGAGGTCTTAAGGATAAAAATATGTAAAAATGCAGGGGATGGGATTCGGACCCATGTATGCCTATGCAACGGGATAACTCTGGAACGTTCTTCGAAGAAAACGTTGATCTTGAGTCCCGCACCGTAAGTCGATAGAATGTATCTAATCGTTGACCAGCTTGGTTACCCCTGCTTAAATCAGTAAGATAATCAATGCGGGGTTCCCTTTTATGTTTTATGGCTGAAAAGGAAAACGGATTAGTAAAGTATGGTACCAGAGAAATTTAAAAAATAATGAATAATTTCATAGGTTAAATTACTAAGACTATTTTTCTCGCATTTATTCTCCATTCTTACTTTTTCATCTTCTTCAGCATTGTGAAAATCTGCTCTTATTCAATCTGGATTTTTGTACCAACTAAAGATGAAAAATTTTCTTCTACTAATAGACTTCTAAGTGATGAAAAATTGTTTCCATTGGTTAAGCGAACTTGCAAGCGACTTCTTTTTAGAATTTGAAGGGAGACGGCGTCGAATATTCGATATTCGCCTGCAGCAGCTTGTGTTTTACCTCCTGTGCCGTATATCACCTGTTCTAATTCCGATATTGAAAGAGAATCGAACTTAATTGCATCTGGATGCTTGTTTGGGTCTTTATCATAGATTCCATCCACATCTGTTAGGATAATTACATCAGTAGCTTCAAGAGTTTCAGCAATTTGAAAAGTTACAGAAGTAGTGCTTTGGCCTGGAATAAAACCTCCTGAAACAAGAATTCGCTGAGACAAAGCCGCTTGAGAAATATCATTGGGGGAGGTCATAACTGTAGGATAGGCGTGTGATCCAAGAGCGGTAATTAAGAGTAAAGCATTAAGTCGGGAAGCTTGAATACCGAAAGTGTCACAAAGCGATTCATTTGCATTAAGTTTGCGGGCTGCTTGGATATATTTTCTTGCGATTTTACCCCCTCCGATTATAATTGCTGCAATATTTTTTGCTTCTTGTAATATTTCAACAATTTTAGATAATTTGGTTAATTGAAGGGAGAGAGAGGAATCAAAAAGAAGAGAACCTCCTATTTTTAGGACAATTTTCCGTTTGGTCATGAAGGGTCACGAATTATAGAGAGGAATTCAGTAAAATTCTTTTTGGATTTCGAATAAAAATTGGATAATGGTGGATGAAACACAAGCAGGATCCCTCCCCTACCAAGTTCAAATTCGAGTGCCGCATCGCATATCTGGTTTTTTCCAAATGCAAGATCCCGATAAGTCACATGATATTACTTCCCCTTTAGATATTGGTTCACGTGGTGGAGGTCCAGCCTTGACTGCTTATGGTACAACATATATTATAAACGATAGAAAATATCAAGACCAAGAAAAACCCCATACCAACTACTATGCCAAAAGATCTAATATTCTTGTTAAAGATGTGCCTTATGCGAGATTACCTCCAGATTCATCAAACTCGCAGGGAAATAATTTACAGTATCGTATTATTATTAATCAGCAAGATAATACATATAACGCAAGTACTTCCATAACAGTATTAGAGCTAATGCAGCCTTTCCTTCCCCTAAATTCACAGATTTCAATTATTCATAATTTTGATTTACCTTTAGGTGCTGGATATGGCTCTAGTGGAGCAGGGGCTTTGGGAATTGCCTTGGGGTTAAATGAATTATTCCAATTAGGTTTAACTCCATTAGAAGCAGCGCAGTATGCTCATATTGCCGAGGTTCAGAATCATACCGGCTTAGGTACCGTAGCAGGACAATTCACTGGAGGTCTAGCTTTAGTTTTAGAACCTGGTTATCCATTCCGGATGCACGAAATTGAAGTTCCTGAAAACATATCTATCGGCTTGGCTAGTTGGGGAGCTATTTCCACTAAACATATTCTTACTGATCCAGAATATAAACACTTAATTTTTGAAAAAGGCAAACATGCAATGATGCAGATGCAGAAGGAATGGAGTCTGGAAAATTACATGAAAGTATGTCAAGATTTCGTAATAAACACTCATTTACTTCAAAAACTTCATTTATCTGAAATTGCGAAGGTAATTGAAGAACTTAATCAAGTAACTCAGTTGGGTGCTAGTTTGAATCAATTGGGTAAATCTGTATTTTGTTTCTGTACAAAAGATGAGCGTGAAAAAGTGAGATCTATTATGGAGAAATATGAGCCATCATTTGGACCGAAATTTGTTCATGTCACTGCAGAAGGATACAATATAACAATTAATAATTGAGTAAAAAAAGAAAAGCGACACTTTAGTATTATTGCAACACCATTTTCTTAAAAGGAAAGTTTATACCTTAGTAACGCTGCAATACCACCGAAAGTGGAGATCAACATGGTTCCTTCTTCTGTTTCAGTAGAAAATATTTTCACATGGGTGCCTTGGACTTCTGCGATTTTTCCGAGGTCTTCAATAATGTCAATTTCATCACTTACTTGAAAAGATGTGGAATTACATTTAGGACAGTGTGTTATTCGATATTTCTCTGTAAAATTGAGAATATCACATGGATCAATTGTGTGATGCTCGTTGTATCCACATTGTTCGCAAGTAATAGTAACTCGACTTTTATTCAAACCTTCTGAAAGAATGAGAACATCTACCGCTCCTGCTTCGAGAGCTTTTCGTACTTCTTTTTCTCCATAAATTGCCATATCAGTATCTCTGGATATTTCTTCCATGAATTTGCCGAAAATTTTCCTTTCTTGGACATATCGGAGATTTTGCAGTTTATCTTGAATTTTAATGACAGTTTCTCGAATTCCTGCTTCACCCGAATAACTTACATCCACGAAATCTAAGATTTTATCTTTCAAGCGGTAATCGAGATCTCCTTTTTTGACAAATTTTTCTTTTGCCATTCCCGCTCCACTGACAAAAATGCCTTCCAGATCATCAATTTCAAGAAAAATTTGGTTTGAAATTTCGGAAACCCGTTTGTAAAACGCTTGAGCACCTTCTTCAATCAGACGTTCCAACCTGCGTTGTGATTGACCACCAGCATTATGTTTACTGTGAACTCCAGATGTCAAAGTTTTAGCAATTTCCAAATGGCTACCTTTAACCCAACCGATAGCTGCCTCTTTATTTTCAATATTTATAATTCCATATGTCCCCTTTTCTTCAATCATATCATATAATGGATCAAGTAAAAATTCAGAGGAGCAATAATATTTAAAATTCTTAACGGGTTCAGGGGGTTCAATTATATAAAGTTCACTTTTTTCCGTTCCTGGTTTATTATCTTCAGGAATTTGGCCTGAGTACATTAATAACCCATTAGGAGGAATTTCCTTAATATTTCGTAATTGTCCTATGAGTGCTGTAATACTATCGATTACATTTTTTCGGTTACCTTTAGATTTAATATTGGAGCTTTCTCCAATTTCTTTTTTAAGATAAGAGATTACATCAAATACTTTTCGAGATGGAGGTATCATTAATGAAATTAAAGCGGTATGAAAACCGGATTTGTTTTTTAAGATTTCTAAATTTTTTTTTAATAAATAACGTTTATACTGTGAGTCATCAGATTCAATATCAGTCATAAGGCAAAACCTGGATTATTTTTAATTATTTCGCAAAAATAGCAATTGGGTGCGTTTATGAGTATAAAGATTAAGTTATAGGTTAATCCTTTATTTATTCATTAATTTAATCGCTTTTTTGTTTTTGCATTTTATAAATATTTATTCTTTTGTGAGGTTATTGTATGATAGTTTTAACTTTAGTTTCTCTCAACTTTTTTGGTTTTATCCACCAATAAAGTATGATTTTAGTTTTTCTTTAGTATTCTGCTTATCTTACTATATTTTCATAAATATGCAACCAAGATCTATATACTTTTGCGGTTACTTAAATGATTAAAAAATAGCATAAATTATCAATTTTATTATTTATGATAAATAACATATAGATATGAAGAATCCTAATTGTAATCCAATTATTCCTCCAGATCACCCCAGGGCTGAGTCTTTACACTATCGCCATCTTTTAGTAGATGCAATGTATAAAAAAATCGTGACTCCTTCTGGATTATGTGCCCATGGTCGCGGTGAAGCCTTTGATTATCTTATAGGGGAACAAACAATTCCGTCAGCTGAAAAGAGTATTCAAGCTGCTGTAGCTATGTTATTAAAAGCAAAACATCCTGTTATAAGCGTTAATGGCAATGTTGCAGCATTAGTGGGAAAACAATTGGTTGAATTGTCTCAATTATTAAATATTCCTTTAGAAATTAATATTTTTTATCAAGCAGAAGGTAGAATTGAAGCGATTACAAAACTTTTACACGATTTTGGTGCTAAAGATCTACTTGGAATTGGGAATTTTACACCAAAACAACTATCTAATCTTTCATCAAATCGAAGAATTGTGGATCCAACAGGTATTTACCAAGCTGATGTTGTTGTGGTTCCTTTAGAAGATGGAGATCGAACAGAAGCGCTAATTGCTGCGGGAAAATTCGTGATTGCTATTGATTTAAATCCTCTTAGCCGAACAGCGCAACAAGCTCATATTACCATTGTGGATAACATCATTCGAGTTATTCCAAAAATGATTGAAATTGGAAAAATTCTTCAAGATGCATCAGATAAAGACCTAAATCAAATTATAAGTGAATTTAATCAATCTCAAAATCTTAAGCAATCGCTTGAATATATTATTAAGTATTTAAAGACTCAAATTAAATGAATCTGACTTTCACCTTGCTCGAGTTAATGTAAAAATGAACGGCGATATACATCAAATCTATGCAGTTCGTCCTTGCTTCTCTCATGATATCCAGAAAGTCATGGAAATTAATGAAGCAACTTTACCAGAAAATTATCCATTATTTTTTTATGAACAGATTTTAGAAAGATATCCTGATTCATTTTTACTCGCATATTCAAGAGATAAACCACAAATGATTTTAGGTTATATTATGTGGAGAATCGAGCGAGGTTCATCTTCTTTTGGTTTAGATTATGTTAAAAAGGCTCATTTAGTTTCCTTAGCAATATTACCTAAATTTCGAAGAATGGGAATTGCTTCAAGTCTTTTACAAAAAAGTATGAAAATAGTTCAAAAATACAAAATATCAGAATATGTACTGGAAGTTCGAGTTTCTAATACAGGTGCAATTCGATTATATGAAGATATTCATGGTTTTGAGAAAATTCGCATCATCAGCCGTTACTATAGAGACGGAGAAGATGCTTTCTATATGAGTCATAAATATGATCCTACTTCTCAATATACTCATAAATCAATGGGTATGTCTGATGAGGAAATTTTTAGACACTATTTAAGAATTAATCAACCACATATATGCTTCCGGTGTCCAAATTGCCACCGTTTGTTAATTAAAGGATTAAATTATTCATATTCAGGGAGCGTTCTTATAAATGATCCATCTACTTTAACTTGTGCTTATTGTAATTCAAAAATATCGAAGTATTCAATATCTCAAGGAAAATATGATATAAAATTATAAAAATTAAAAAAATTATTCAAAACTATTTTGTTTATTGAGAATTTTTAGAATCATATGATTTTCTATTAAATTTTCTCTATTTTTGGAATTTTATTATTCAATAATTGAATATTATTGATTTCCATGAGTAAGTTAAGCTTAATTTTTTTCTAAGTCTAGTTAAAATCTTAATATGCAAAAAGAATCTTTTGTAGATTTATCCAATATTAATTATTCAGAGTAAATTCTCTTGCAATTTAATGAAAAACCTTAAATATAATTACAAAGAATTTAAAGTTTGCGATTTTCCGACATTAAGTTTAAATATCCTATACGATTAAAAAATGTGTGAATTAGTCATTTATCATGATTAAAACACATGAAATTTCTTATGCAATATCGATCAAGAAGTTGCTTAAAATAAGCCTGAAGCATACAACTTTGAACGATATTAGAGTGACATTTCCATTCATCATTGGCAGCTAATGCATCAATCTATGATTGAAATGAATGAATAAAACCAAATCACTCAACATGCTTTTTGCATGTGCATTGGTCCCATGGCAAAATTTTGTTCGTATAATTCTAATTGAGTTAATACGGACAATGTAGTATGATTTCAATAGCTCTTCCCTATTTTAAATTAATTTGTGTAAACCAAATAACCGTAATTTTATGGAAGATAACGCGTAATGGAGTAAATGGAGACATATCGTCTCTGATAAGTAATCAGGGCTCGTTCCTGATTAAGGTCCATACGCCTACGCTGCATAGTGGATGTCTCGGCTTAGTATCTGATGAAGGGCGTGACAAGCTGCGATAAGCTCCGGG
>NZ_JBPLBG010000062.1:0-3410 GCF_054039255.1 Candidatus Harpocratesius sp. | reverse complement strand
GCCTTTCAACGATTCCTTGTCTAAATTCATCCCGAGGTTCCTCTATTTTATTTATTCTTTTTTCAATTTCCATAGGGGAACCTCACCTTTTTTTCCCTAAATTTCAACTAAGAATAAGATAACACCTATGTTAATATATCATCTTTTCTAATAAGATGATTGGTAACTCTTTTTTTGTTTTTATAATACGCTGGTTGAAATATTCGTAAAAACGATTTGTATTTTGTTTTCAACAATTCAGCAATTTCATCAATGTTTTCAGAGAATATTTTGTCTTTAAATTTTGTTAATATTTCTTCCCTTTGTTTTTGAAAATTATCTATTTCCTCTAAAATTGGTTCTAATTGGAAATTAAAAGATTCAACATTCTCAATTTGAACCAATGATTGTGGTATTTTGTGGTTCTCATTTAGAATTGATAAAAGTTTGCAATATGATAAAGTTAAGGCAATGCAATTCAATTCAATATTAATGCTTCTAGAAAAACTCGCAATTTTATTTTTAACGATTTTATAAGTATCTATTGCAGAATTTAGCTGCTTATTTATTTTCTGTTGTTCATATTCATTTACACTATCAATTGCACAACCCCAATAAGGGTGACTAAAGGGATGCCCTATCATTTTAATTCGGTCTTTTAATGTTGTGATTGTTGCAATTAGTTTTTGATATTGTTCAAATGAAATATTTTTTATCTCTGAAAAATCAATATCCAGTATTTCTACATCAGATAATTCATTTAATTCACCGATATACCAATAAGGTGATTTATTGAAAGGCTTTGTTGGTGTATGAAGAACTTTGGAGTATTCATTTAGTTTAATTCTGCACTCCAACAGTTCATCAATTTTACTATTTATTATTGGTTTTCCGGGATGTGTTGTTTCATACGCGGCCTTTAATTGATCTAAAACATGTTTTTTATTTGACTTTCGACTATGGATTTCAAGACAATAATCATTTAAACCAATACTTTTAAGCCTATTATAAACAACATCCAAAGCAGCCATTTTTTCACTTACAAAAAGAACTTTTTTTCCATTAGCTAATAATTCTGCAATTAAATTTGTAATAGTTTGAGATTTGCCTGTTCCCGGCGGTCCTTGAATAACGACAGAATTACCGGCTTTCACAGCTTCGATTGCTTCCTGTTGAGATGAATCAGCATCGAGTACTTGGTACAACTCTAATGGTTTTCGTTTTTCATCTAATTCATTTGCAATTGGATATTCAGAACCACTATCGAATACATTTTTATTAACACCAGCAAGTGCTTGAACAATTTGGTTTTTTTTAAAAGTGTCATCATACTTCTCTAAATCTTTAAACATTACAAACTTTGTAAAAGAAAAAAGACCAAGAAATATCTCATTCTTTATTTTCCATCTCGCATCTAATTTAATTAATTCATTTACTTTCTTGAAATAATCCTTTGGGTCAAATTTGTCATTATCTAATTCTAAATCTGGTATATTTAGATTAAACTCATTATCCATTTTATATTGTAGGGCAGGATTAACAAATGGATCTTCATCTGTTTTATATAATTTGTATTTTGATCTTATTGACCGTTTTTTCAATTCTACAGGCAACATTATTAATGGCGATCTGTTTTTTACATCTGAATGATCTGCTTCATACCATTCAAGCATTCCCAGTGTTAGGTAAAGGATATTGAAGCCTTGTTCTTCCATTAACTGATTAGCTCGGAATTGTATTCTTTTTAAGTTTTTTTGTAATCTCTGGCTTTCAAGATTTGTTTGAAGATTCAAATCAGTATGTTTTTCTTCAAGGTTTTCATCATCATATTCATAGAATTCCTTGCTATGATTTTCATCATTTGGATTGTCATTTTCATCAAATAATTCTTTCGTTTCTTCTTCTTTCGGCAGAAAGTGAAAAGAATTATTTTCATTTACCATTGACTTGAATATTTCTGATGGTATTTCGTCAATTATTTTGATTGTAGTTACTTTAGTAGGTCTAAAATTTAGCAGTCGATTACGCTTTGATAAATCAATTAACTTGTTTTTCCAAGTTTCTATTTTGTATTCTAAAATTTCCTTTTCTGTTCTTTCAGGCATATTTATTGATTTAAAAAGTTATAATCCATTTCATTGTCATAGCACTCTAACATCTCCATGACCGACTTTGATAGCTAACTATAGACAACTTTCCCTGTCGCCATAGATACCATGCTGTTTTTCCCGTAATTCATTGTTATTCGTATAATAAACAAAAACATTTTACCTGTCAAGTAGAATATTATCCGGGAAATCCATCGGAAGGGTTAGATTGGTTGTTGGCAACTTTTTTCGTCGCTGAAAAAAGTACCGGACTCTATTAAACCTGGATTATTTGCCACAGAGAAAGTCCCGATGAGATCTCCATGAGGCAGAGAAATTAAAATGCTAAAAAGGAAAAAGGGAATACGGAATAAGGTGCCATCCCGAGTGAAATCGAGAGAAATAAGGAATAGGGCGAGCGGTCATCTGTGCCGGATTATTCACCCCGTTTGGGGATTGCGTGATTCCAACTATTTGCTTTACTATCCTGCTGATATATGTAACTTGCCAAGTATTATTTGCAAATATGGTATCTGAATTATTACCAAAAATCAGGCGGGTTTTATTATGAATTATTGATTAACCGAAGAGATTTTAGTATTTCGTTTTTCTCAAATAACTGATTGGTTATATATTTATGAAGAATAGAATTTATTAATGTTTGATAGGGAACTCCTTCGGTCTTTGCTTTTTCTTTAAGTTTTTCCAAATCATAATTTGATATTCTGAGACTGATTGATCTATTCTTTTTGGTCTGCTCTAATATTCTTTCTATTTTCTCTTTCTTTTTTCCTGAAATTGGTTTAAGACTTTCAATTTCATTCTCAATTGCTTTTTCTTCATCTGATAATTTATATGATTTCATCGTTCTCTCCATATTTCTTATGAAATTTTCTACTCGGAAAGGCTGTCTTTAATACTATCTGATTACTTTGGTTAATTAAAAATGGAACTACCCAGGTATAATTTTCAATTTTCATAATAAAATAGAACCGTCCTTCTCTTGTCGGGTTTTCGAGTATTTCCAGGTAATCATTATTCAGAATTCTATCTGAAATTTCCTCAAACGAAATTCCACGATTTAATATTAACCATTCATTTTTATTTTGATCCCATATTATACTCATGTCTTTTAAAGATAATATCGAGTATATACAATGTCAACGCATTTATTGTCTATTTGTTTAATTTTAATCGAAAGAATTTCCCGACGCCTGCGCAGCGGACGCTTTGCATGAGTTGAAAAGCGACGCCGTTTGGAAACGGCTGAAATAATATTACCTAAAAGGTCTCGTAAAACAGCGGCAGCGGCGCGACTTTCTGTTCCGTAATCTGAAAAGCCTT
>NZ_JBPLBG010000061.1:0-33684 GCF_054039255.1 Candidatus Harpocratesius sp. | reverse complement strand
CCCGGAGCTTATCGCAGCTTGTCACGCCCTTCATCAGATACTAAGCCGAGACATCCACTATGCAGCGTAGGCGTATGGACCTTAATCAGGAACGAGCCCTGATTACTTATCAGAGACGATATGTCTCTATTTACTCCATTACGCGTTATCTTCCATAAAATTACGGTTATTTGGTTTACACAAATTAATTTAAAATAGGGAAGAGCTATTGAAATCATACTACATTGTCCGTATTAACTCAATTTGAATTATACGAACAAAATTTTGCCATGGGACCAATGCACATGCTTAATGCATGTTGAGTAAAGCATTCAGAATTCATTCCTGCATTCTAATCCTTCGATTAGTTCTCAAATGAGATAATGAAGAAATCTTTCCAATGTTTTACCCAAATACCCATATGAGTCGAGATATATGCTTTAGGCAATAGTTGTCAAAGCAATATCCATTTTTGTAGGGTATTGAGTTGGTAAAGTGTTAAGTCAAGATGACTTCACACAAACTATCTAAGGTTTTACTCCTATTTAACCTTTATTTTCGATTTTAGACAAAATTTAAATAGAAAGATGCAGAGAAAGGCATGAAAACCATTTAATTTAAGATTTACGTCATAAATTTCTGACTCCAACAGCTTAATTTGTCTTATAACATAAATGTACATAACTCATTAATTCGCGGAAATATGTTTTTTTTCATAATATTTCCATTTTTTTTTTTCTAATTAATCAATTTTTCTTTTAGTTTTACCACATTTCTTAAACATTACATTTAATTATATTTTTCTTTAAGAAAATAATATGCAACTTGAAAGAATATTTGTTATCGAATCTGATACAAAAAAATTTAGATCAAATCTTCTTAGTAGTTTATTTATTTCATTTATCTATTCAATAATTTATGGAATTTTCGAATATTTTATTGTTTATACCTACGGTAATCTTATAGACAGAATAATCCCCCCCCAAGTTAATTGGGCATTCATGTATTTAGGAATTATATTTCTTCTTTTATGGAAAACCAATAAAAAATGGGATTTTACATTAATGGGTTTATTTTTTATGATAATATTCGAAGATATTATATATTGGACTTGTTACTGGATAGATACAGGTATATTTCCCTTTCCTGCTGTTGATTGGTGGGATATTTATTTGGCATCATTTCGAATTTTAGGAAACTTAGGACAACCTATTTCATTTCCTCCTTATTTTCCACTGTATTATATACCTGGTTATTTCATGATTTTTCTTTATTATCTTCTCTCTCTTCGAGGATCATATATTTCTCGCATTCTTAGTTGGATATTAATACCAATATTTAGTGCGGTAATCATTGGAGCTTTCTATAATAATGATTTATATGCAATTATTAGCGTTTATGGAATTATCTTGTCATCATATTCTGGAATTGGCATTTTAGCAATAAAAAGGTACATAGAATTGAAAAAAGGAAAGATTAATGAATTTTTTTTATCTGAAGATTCCAAAAATAAAACTTCTGATCGTCTAGTAAAAGAATAAGAAATAGAGAGATAATCTTAAAACTATTAATCACTCTGATTTTGAATCTGTATTTATACCACTCAATTTTTGAAAAACTTTGTACAATGCTTGAGTTCCGAGATTTTCAAGTCCCGAAGCCATAGCACTCATGTAAAATTGGTGAGCTAAAGCAAGTCCTGGTAATGAGATATTCATTCGTTGTGCTTCCTTTAAGGCAATACCCATATCTTTCACAAAATGTTTAATAAAGAAACCAGGTTCGAAATTATTATTAACAATTCTTCTTCCTAAATTGTTAATAGACCAAGAAGCTGCCGCACCTTTACCGATTACATCAATAACTTCATCCAAATCATTTCCTGCTTTATATGCATATAATAATGATTCAACAACACCGATCATAGTAGAAGCAATAAGGATTTGATTGCTCATTTTTGTATGTTGTCCCGCGCCAGCAGTTCCCATATACTTAATATTTTGCCCAAAAATTTGAAAAATTTGAAGGACTAAATCATAAGCTTCTTTATCACCTCCAACCATAATAGCCAGTGTTCCATTACGCGCTCCAATATCACCCCCTGAAACAGGGGCATCTAATGCTAAACACCCATGTTGATGAGCACGTTCAGATATTTTTTGAGCAAGATTTGGTTCTGAAGTGGTCATATCAATAAGAATACTTTGAGGTCGAATGCCTTGAAAAATACCATTTTTAGAAAAGTAAATTTCTTCAACATCATGTGGATAACCAACCATTGTAAAAATAATGTTACTATTTTGAGCCACTTCTTGAGGAGAGTTACACCATTGTGCCCCTTTATCGATTAATAATTGTGCCTTATTTTTTGTTCTGGTAAAAATTGCAACAGAATATCCTTTATTTATCAGATGTAAACACATTGGAGCCCCCATTACTCCTGTTCCAATCCAACCTATATATTTTGATGAACATTCATTTTTATTTTGTGATGATCTATTTGATCTATTTGATCTATTTAATATATTTGACATAATTTTAGATATACTAAATGAAAAATAAATTCGTTGGTTAAAATTAACTTTTATTACCAATAAAGACCAAATAACATTAACAAGTTTAATATTTAGTTGTTTGTGATACAATAAAATTGCATGGATTGATTAAATTGAATAATAATACAAAGAAAACCTTATTGGCTCGAAAATATTCAGTAAAAGAAAAATTCATTTGGTCTATGGCTGCCTTTGGCAGTGCAATGATTTCTAATAGTTATGGTGCATTATTTAATGTATTCTATATCGATATTATGGGTGTTGGAAAGAATCTTATTACAATTGCAATGATCTTGTACGCAATTTGGAATGCTTTGAATGATCCTCTTTTTGGATTCCTTTCAGATTCTACAAAGGGAGAGAAAGGTAGACGAGTACCGTTCATGAAATTTTCTGCTCCTTTTTTAGCGCTATTTTTTATCACATTGTGGCTTGTTCCTCCAAATTGGCATGAAATCGCTAAATTTTGGTGGATGTTATTAGCGATATTATTATATGATACTGCATATACAATTGTTGGATTAGTATATTCAGCATTATTACCAGAAATTACAGAAGACGAAGCAGAACGCGGTTCTCTTCAAACATATTCTTCAATTTTTGGACTATTTGGAACAATTCTTGGATTTTTAGTTCCTGGTTATCTACTTCCTGGAGAAGAAAATACAAGTTTAGTTCCTCTTTATATCGGCATCGTAGTGATCGGGATTGTTGGGGGTATTTTTGTTTTAATAACTGCAATGTGGGTTAAAGAGCGACCTGAATTTACTTTAGTTGATGAACCCCTTAATCTACGAGATTCTATTAAATTCACTTTTAAAAGTAAATCATTTAATATCTTGGTTGCAGCCAATTTTATGTCCATCTTAATGCAATCTTTAGTTGTAGGATCATTATTTTTCTTAGCGGATTATGTTCTTCAGGTTGATTCAATGTTTGTTTTAATTGCACTCTTTTTAGGATTGATTTTAGGAGTGTTCTTTGCAAATTTATTGGCTAAGCGAATAGGAGTTGTTAAAGCTCAACAGATCCTTTTAGTGGTTGGAGGAGTTGCATTATGTTCAATTGTTATTGATTCTAATACTTTAATTTACCCAATCTTGTTTATAGCAGGATTTGGTTTATCGGGCCCCCAAGTATTAACAAATGTGCTCTTTGCACAAGTGGCAGATGAAGATGAAATAAATTCAGGAGTTCGTCGGGAGGCAATGTTTTTCGGTGTAAATGCTTTAATTACAAAACCTGCCCAATCCTTAGCTACAGGAATAGTTGCTTGGATTTTAGCTTGGGCAAATTTTGTAAGTCGTGAAGAAAATAATGGACAGATAAAACTTGATCAAGATCCAAAAGTATTCTTGGGAATTCGGTTATTCGTGGGAGTTATACCTGGAATAGTTCTTATTATTGGGGCAATAATTCTCTGTTTTTACCCACTTAAAGGGGATTATCTAAAGACAATTCAAACAAAGGTTCTTGAGATCCATGCTGAAAAAGAAAAAAAACTCAAAGAAACACAATAAAGATCTGATATATTTCCAACTTCAAACTAATTCGCACCCCCAATTTTTAGTATATTAAGATCAAAATCCAGAACTTTTTTTTTATTCAGATGATTTATGATAGAGATTTAAATTTCATTGTTTGACTTGGTGTGGATAAGTGCGGATAAGTTTTTAGGGTTAACAAGCAATTAATCACCAAAATAGAAAGAACATTTAGACCTTACAAAAAAAAATATTTAATATAAATCATAATCTCTACACTTAAATTATTAAAGACAAAAAAGTAAAAATAGGGTAAAAAACAACCTTACTTTTCTCTTTTTTATTTTTGCATCATTTTTTTTTTAGAATAATTTGTTGAAATGTGTTGTATAGTGTTTTGATGAAATCATCTGAAATATTCCCAATTTCGATAATAGAATCTATTTTTTTCATCGTATTTAATTGAATATCCGAGTGATCATCTGAAAATAAAAGAAATGGTTTTGAAATAATCATATTTGCAATTCTTTCCATTGGATTTTTAAATATATCAAAATTCTCGATATTTTTAGCTGCAAGAATGATGTACAACCTATTTTCTTCTTCAGTTAAAATTTGATAAGCACCATACTGTTCTCCGTTATGTTCTAACTGAAAATAACCATCAATATTCATTCCCAGATAATTGGCATAGATCTGCATGAGAGTTGCTGGTGAGATTTCAAAATTAAAAGGAAATTTGCCGAGAATTCGCGGTCCTGCTCGTTCATCCCAAACCATAATACAAATCCATGAAATCTCTGGTTGAGAAGATATTGGCTTAGAAATAGAAGATAAAATCTCCTTAGTATACAAATTGAATAATTTGATCATATATCTTTTTCTATCTCTTCGCAAATTTCGATACCACCGATATTCCCGTCCTCTAAATGTAAACTGAATCGGCATGGCATCTGGCCGTTGGATAGGTGTACGTCTTTTTTTATTCATAATTCAAATGCAATAAATGTAAGAATTTAAAGATTTTGAACAATGACAAATCTTGGAAGTTTTCTATTAATTCATTGGGGTTGAATCGATAATATATCTCTGCTATTTTATAACAACATGATGAAAAATTTTAAAAAAGAACTCTTCACTTCAAAAATTGATTGGTTAGAACAGATTAATCAACTTAATTCATTCCCTCTTCCAGAAATACCTAAATCTCTTAGGTTTTTGAGGTATATTCCTCAAAACAAAAATTATTCAGGATAAAAGCGATCACACAATTTTTCTACTTTCTGAGCAAATTCAGATGAAACTTGTTTCACTTTATAACGTTCTCTTGTTGGATTAAAAGCAGGCAGATGTGAGATTAAACTTAAAATTCGATTGAATATCATAGATCCAATACTTGAATTCATGGAATCGCCATTTTTTGTTTTAATTAGAGTGTTATCTGTTGAAATTTCTGTTGTATTGTAATGAACTTTAAGATTTTTTGAAATACGGCGATACCTTTCTGCATATTTCCATGGTCCCAACTGTTTCCACCAAAAATTCACTTTATCTATTGAATAAAATAACATAATCCAACGAATAAACCACCATTGACTTCTATGTTGGAGAAAAGATTGTTTTCCTAAAGTTAAATCA
This sequence comes from Candidatus Harpocratesius sp., assembly GCF_054039255.1. Classification (NCBI taxonomy): domain Archaea; kingdom Promethearchaeati; phylum Promethearchaeota; class Promethearchaeia; order Promethearchaeales; family Promethearchaeaceae; genus Candidatus Harpocratesius; species Candidatus Harpocratesius sp. Next base: position 28,028 of record NZ_JBPLBG010000061.1, on the reverse strand, counting down.
TTAAACGGCCACCAAAAATTAGGGTTTAATGTATTATAAAAATATAGATTTTGAATTGGTTTGAGTAACCGATCTTGACAAGAATGGAAAATATAATACATAATTTTTCCACAATTGATATGATCAGTTTGAAAGTAATACGCATAAAAAGCCTCAGGGGCAAAAATAATATCAGGTTGCAGTCGATTCAACCATGAAATAATCTTATTGACACTTTCTGAAGTAAACTTAAGAAAACCGTCAATAAATTCACCAAAAAATATCTTTTCAGGAGGTATTGCATTAATTTTTGCAGCTTTATGAAGTTCTTGAACACGAATACGTGCTAACCTGGGTCCAATCCAATTTTGATCAAAAATACCAAATTCTCCCTTTGTCAAACACAATATTCTTACTTCATGACCTTTTTGAGCCAAATAGCGAATTAAATTAGCACAACTGAATTCTAAATCATCCGGATGGGCACTCACGAAAAGAAAATTCATTTTTTATCAAAAATTCCAATAAAATTTATATACTTAATCATAGTAATTTGAAAATAACTAAATAATGTTTTGGGCTGGACTCTACAAAATTGAGTTCTAGCTTCCAAGAACCTTTGTTTTTTTTTGAATTAAAATAACACTTGGAAGCATCCTTACAAAAGAAACGGGATTTCAAAGATGAAAAAGGAACTTAGAGGATTAGGAAAACGATTACATCGACTGGATTTAGATTTATATAGAGAAAAAATACCTATACATGATCAACCAGGACAATTTTTAAGTGTTGTAGATATATTTCCAGAAGGAGCTAATAAATCCATTTTATTTGTTCATGGATTTGCGGGTTGTGCTGAAACTTGGGAATATCAAATAAATGCTTTTTTGAAATATCGTTTGTTGATCCCTGATTTAAGGGGACACGGGCAAAGTGATGCACCAGATTCTGATTATACAATGGAAGAAATAGTTACTGATTTGAATAATATCTTGCGAGAGCGAAATTTTCCAGATAAATTTATACTTATCGGACATTCTTTCGGAGGTTCAATTTGTGTTGAATTTGTATCAAAATATCCAGAACGTATAGAAAAATTAATACTTCTTTCCACAGCTGGAGAATACCCTCTATCAAAACCTGCTAAAATGGCAAATAAAATTCCCATATGGTTAATAAAACCTCTTTGGAAATACCGCCCTCGATGGAATGCTGAACCTCATGTATTGAAACGAATGAATATTAATAATATGCAAATTTGGAAAGGATGGGATCTTTTAGAAAAAATTAACGTTCCAACTTTAGTTATAACAGGGGCAGAAGATAGATATTTTCCTAGATGGGTGTTTGAAGATGTTTGTAAGAAAATACCTAATGCTGAAGTAATCAATATCGGAGCATCCAAGCATAAAGTCCAACTTGAAAGACATCGAGCAGTGAATAGAGCAATTGAACGATTTATCACTGCAGAATCTTCTAAAGAATTAAAATCTTGGCGTGATCAAGATATTCTGGAAGCAGGAATGCCAAATTTCCCATGGATCCGAAGTTATGGAGATCATACACCTTCTTTTATTCCAATTCCACGTAAACCACTTTTTAAATTTCTTGAAACAACAGCAAAATGGGTTCCGGATAAAATTGCAACTGTTTTTTATGATTCGACCATTAATTATGCAGAATTGGATAAATATGCAAATCAATTTGCCCATGCACTTCAAAATTTAGGTGTTGGAAAAGGTGATCGAGTAATGATTGTCCTTCCTAATATGCCACAAATGATTTTTTGTTATTATGGTATATTAAAGCTTGGTGCTGTAGTAGTGTTACCTAATCCTGATGCAGACACTCCCACGATCATTAGTCAATTAAAACAAACTCAAGCAAAAGTATTAGTTGTTTTAAGTGCATTCAGCGAGCTCGCTCATGTTATTTACGAGCAGGTACAAGTACATATGATTTTTACTAATATTCAGAATTATGTATCTGCTGAAGTATATCAACAGCTTATCCTTCGTTGGAAATTGGCAGGACTTATTAAAACTGGTGAATTTCAGGGAAAATTCGGATTAGATTTGGAAGATTTGTTAAAAACCTCATCAGTCGAACCATTGGATGTTAAAGTTATCGCTGATGATCTAGCTTGTATTCTATTTACGAGTGGAACTACAGACGAGCCAAAAGGCGTTCGTCTCTCACATTTTAACTTGGTTGCAAATGTTTTTCAAACTAGACATTGGATTCCTAAGATAAAATGGGGGCGCGAAACATTTCTAAACGTTCTTCCACTCAGCCATTCATACGGTATGACCATTACGATGAACTTGCCGATAGCAATTGGAGCAACCTTAGTTTTATTATCTGTTTTTGAATTAAAACAAGTTCTACATCACATTAAAAAATATAAGCCTACAATCTTTCCTGGTGTTCCTAGTATTTACATGGCAATTAATTCTATACCAAATATAAGACAATTCAGATTATCCTCAATAAAGGCATGTATTAGTGGTGCAGCACCTCTTCCTATTGAAGTACAGGAAGCTTTTGAAAAATTGACCCATGGACGTTTAGTTGAAGGATATGGTTTGACAGAGGCTAGCCCAGTTACCCATATTAATCCTTTTAAGAAAAGTTCAAAGGTTGGTAGTATTGGAATTCCTATTTCAAATACTCAGGCAAAAATAGTTGATTTAATTACAGGTGAAGATTTACCTCCAAATAAAATCGGTGAACTTGTAATTAAAGGCCCACAGATTATGCAAGGATATTGGAAAGCGAACAATAATTATGATAAAAGTTCAGGTTGTAAAATTAAAGATGGATGGCTTTATACTGGCGATGTTTCAGTAATGGACTCAGATGGATTCTTTAAAATCATCAGTCGTAAACGTGATACAATTATGGCGGGAGAATTTAGCGTGTTTCCCAGAGACGTGGAAGAGGTTCTCTATGAAAATAGTAATGTAATGGAAGCAGCAGTGGTTGGAATTGAAGCAGGACCAAATAAACAAAAGATTAAGGCGTTTGTTGTTCCACGAAAAGGAACAACGCTAACTAAAGAAGAACTGCTTGAATTATGCCATAGAAGATTGGAAGAATATGCGGTTCCATGGGAAATTGAATTTCGTGAAGAACTTCCAAAATCATTTGTAGGTAAAGTATTGAGAAGAATGTTAACAGAATAATTTCAATTTAATAATTAATTATATTGCTAAATTTTTATCCCATTTATTTTCAGCTCGAAGTCGATTGACAATTTCAAGTGCACGTTCTTTAAGTTTCAAGTAATCGGTTTTTGCCACTCTATTTAACGGAATTTCACCCGGATTTAATATTTCAATGTATGAAGGTCGTTTATAAGCAGCTAATTCTTTCAACTCTTCTTGAATTTCTTCTATAGTCAATTTTATTTCTGGAGAAGATTTTTCTACAAAAGCAATTATTGCTTCAGTGAAAACCTCATGCGGCGCACCCACTACAGATACATTTCCAACCTTTTTTTTGAAACGACTTTGAATAAATTCTTCCACTTCTGTAGGAAAAACATTGTATCCCTTTGGTTTAATAAGCAATTTGGCTCTTCCTGAGAAATGAAGACCCATTTCATCATAATATCCTAAATCTCCAGTATAAAGAAACCCATCTTTTGAAATGGTTTTTCTGGTGTTTTGCTCATCATTTAGATACCCCAGAAATATTTGATTACCCGAAAAGCAAATCTCCCCCACTTCACCTGGTTTTTTTTCTGATCCTGACATACCATTTTTTGTCATAGGTTCTCGAATACTAATGGGGCAAAGAGGCATATCGAAACCGACAGAACTTAAAATATCATCCACAGTTCCATCCAATGGAGTATATGTATTAAATCCTGCAGTTTCAGTTAAACCTAATCCTGTACCGAACTGAGATGCCATTTTTGATAGTTGTTCTAAAAATTTACGAGTAACGGCTTGTCCGCCATATAGTGCAAAGCGCAGTGAAGAAAGATCATATTGATTATAATTGGGAAGCCTCCATTCCATAGCAAATAATGCAGGAATTTGCCCCATCGCAGTAGCCTTATATTTTTGTATAGCATCTAAACTATGTTCAGGATTGAAAATGTGCAAAATTAGGGCAGTTCCACCACCATAAAGGGTCGTAGCTAATTGTTCTGTTGTGCAGCCAACATGAGAAGGCGGAAGATTTACCAACATTATATCTTTATGTGTTAAATCGAAAGCTACAGCAAGACCAATATTTTGAATTAGAATATTTTCACTACATAGCAATGCGGGTTTAGGATAGCCAGTAGAACCAGTTGTAAATATTATTAGAATTGGATCACGTTTTCCAACCTTCTTTTGAGCTTTGCGAACAGTACCTTTAATCAGTCCATTTATAATATAATTTTTTTTGATCCCCTTTGCAAATTCAGTAATTCCAATTGCACCAGGAACAATTAAGCCCGTTTCTTTTTGGAATTGGATAAAATATTTACAAGTTCCTCCATTTTGACTGCCAAATTTTTCTTGAATATGTGTAATTATTGGTCGAAAATCGACTACTTCTGTTTTTCCTAAGGTAAAATAAGCTTTTGGTTGAATTCTCTCAAAATTCCGCTCTACTTCATGTGATTTTAAGCGTAAATCCAATGGTGCAATAATCACTCCTATCCGAAAGCAAGCATACATCAAATAAATATGTTCCTTAAGTAATGGCAGAGAAGTGGCAATAACATCACCTTTTCTCAATCCCATGGCTAATAATTTAGCTGCAAATGCTTTCGTAGCTGTTGCAAATGCTTTCCATGTAATTTTTTCTCCCGTGTTATATTCAATAATAGCAATGTTATTAAGAATTTCTTTAGCCCATTTATCAATCCAATCGAATATCCTGGGATATTGTTTCAATTCCTTGTATTTTTCAAGGCATAATTTATCTTTTTCTGGGTCGCGCATATAGTTCACTTTTCTATAAATCTAATTTTTATTCTAATTAATATATAAAAAAAGGAATAATTCATGTGTTTGAGAAATCTCGAATGAATCTAATTACTCAGCGAATTAAAAGATTTAGCTTGATATTTTGAAAAAATAACATTATTATTAGGAAAATTCAAATCAAAATTAAAAGAATATCTCAGTTAAAGTTATCTGAATCAGATAAAAAGAAATAGAACCTATTTGAAAAATGTAGATAATGGAAATTGTTTGACGATTTCAGAATAATATGGAGATATGATCGAGGTACGAACAAATATTAAATTAACTTAATGTAAAAAACTCTTAGGGTCATAAAATCTATCTCGAATAGATAATTAAGGAGTTTCTAAACTAATGCTGTTATCTGAGACAATTCTTGAATTTTTGCTGGCAAAAGAAGTTGAAGAAGGATGTTCACTAAACACAATTAAAGGATACAGGCATGATCTTTCACTCTTTGTGAGATCAATAGGAAATCTTCCAATTTCACAAGTTCAGCGATTTCATGTGCGAAAATTTTTGGGAGAATTACACAAACGTAATTATTCTAAAACAGGATTAGCGCGGAAAATTGCATGTTTAAAATCCTTTTTCCACTTTTGCGAAGAAAACGAAATTTGTCAAAAAAATCCAATGAAATCAATCAAAAGCCCTAAAATTCGCAGAGAAGAATCTTTACCTAAATTTTTAAAACAAGAAGAAATGCAGAAAATTCTTACCTCTCTTTCAGGACCATTTCACACTTCTTTTGATCCTCAAACCCGTCTTGGGATTATTATTCGCTTAATGTATTCAACTATGGCACGAATAAGCGAAATATGCAATTTGAAAATTCAAGATGTAAATATTCAGGATCTGACAATTAAAGTTCGCGGAAAAGGAAATAAAGAACGATTTATCCCCCTTGATCATGAAACGGCTAACTTATTAGCTGATTTTATTCAAAATAGATTTATTGAAGGCGCAGATTCTACCATGTTCTTATTTGTAAATTCACATAATAAACCTTTACAACCACGACTTGTTCAAAAGGATTTACAAAGATTGCGAACTCAATTTGATTTTTTGCAAGATAGAAAATTTACCCCACATGTTTTAAGACACACAGGTGCAACGCATTTACGACAAAATGGGATGGATTTAAGTGAATTACAAGATTTACTTGGTCACTCGAATCCAAATACAACCAGAATTTACGCGAAAAATGATTTGACTCGATTGAAAAGCGCCTATTTAAAATTTCATCCTTTAGAATTTCATCCCTTAGAAAATACGAAATAAAAAGTGATATTTTTTTTTCTTTTTCACATCTTGTGCATGGAAATAAATATTTTCTTAAAATTTAAAATCAGAGAATTTAAGGATAATCATTAGTTGCATATTGTATAGAAATGATTCCAATTCTATTAAAGTTGCATGAACGCTACGATTTACGACAAACTTTGGAATGTGGGCAGATTTTTCGATTTCAAAAGCATAAGAATGAAGAACGAATCTATTACATACCATTAAAAGATCGAATCTTAAAGATATTCCAGAAAAATGATCATATTTTAGAAATCACTTCAAATAAGAATCAAGATCTGAAGCTTATTTTATCCACATTTTTTCGATTACATGATAACTATCAGCAGATCCAACAGGAAATTTCAATAGATTCAATAATGAGAAAAATCTTAATTCCAACAAATGGTTTACATTTACTAAAGCAAGATGTTTTTGAATGCACAATCTCATTTCTACTTTCTCAATGTTCGAACATCCCCAGAATTACACGCAACGTCAACAATTTGGCAGAAAAATTTGGAACTCCAATAAATTTTGACAATCAACAATTTTATTTATTTCCCACTCGAGAACAACTACTTGAAGTATCAGAAAAACAATTTTCAGAGATGGGATTTGGATATCGAGCAAAATATATATATAATTTTGTTCAAAACACACCAAATTTCATTAAGAAAGCAATAAAATTAGAAGATTCATCTGGAAACCACTCCGAAATCTTAAATGGCATAGAATTAAATCAAGCATTGCAAAATATTCAAGGAGTTGGTCAAAAAATTGCAGATTGTGTTCAGTTATTTGGATTTGGAGATCTTTCATATTTTCCTGTCGATACATGGATGCGTAAATTCATGATTCAGCACTACTTTAATGGTAAAAAAGCATCTATAAAAGAGATTCGACAAAAAGGACAAGATTTATTTGGGAAATGGGCCGGATATGCTCAAGAATTTATTTACCACTATGCACGTTCTTATGAGAATTTAAATAACTCGAAGAGTTAATTAGGGAATTGTTCATTGGAAATAGTATTCATGCCTTTTTCAACTCGGTTAGTTGATCAGATTCTTCAAGAATTTCAAAGAAAAGAAAGATTGTTATTGGGACCTTTCGGATTTTCCAGCGCATCAGCAGAAAGAGAAATAAACGAACCTAAATCCTACAGGTCAACATTCGTTCGTGACGGCGATAGAATTATCCATAGCTTGTCATATGCTCGATATTTCGATAAAACCCAAGTTTTTTTCTGGATACAGAGCGATATGCATCAACATCGTATGTTACATGTGCAGTTAGTATCAAAATTAGCCAGAGTTGTGGCTAGAATCTTAGGTCTCAATACAGATTTGGTGGAAGCAATTGCGTTAGGGCATGATATAGGTCATCCTCCTTTCGGTCATGATGGAGAGCATATTCTTTCTCAGATCTGCCAAAAAAATGGAATTGGTTCATATCATCATAATTATGGAAGCGTTTGGTTCTTGCAGGAAATTGAACACCAAAATCTTTCATTACCTGTCCTAGATGGGATTCTAGGTCATAATGGAGAACAGCAAGTTCCTAAAATTTCTCTACCCCAACATGATATTCTCTCTTGGCATATATTTTATAAAGAAATGGAAGATTTAAGATTTGATCGAGCAGTTTCTTTACAACCAAAGACATTAGAAGGTATTCTGGTTCGATTTATAGATGTAATCAGTTATATTTCCCGTGATATATTAGATGCAGAGCATTTAAGAATTCTTTCATTTTCTGATATTCCAGATTTAGTAAAATCTACATTGGGAACTTCAAACAGGGAAATAATTAACACTCTTGTTTCCGATATCATAATAAATTCAAGGAATCAACCATATATTGCTTATTCACAAGAAATATTTCATGCTTTGGAGACTCTTTATCAATTCAATTTGAAAAACCTTTATTTGCATCAAGATAAAAAACGATGTCTTCCTGTACTTAGAGAAGCTTATTATCTTTTATGGGATCATTATTTGTCTGATTATTTACGTAAAGATTTTACTTCTAAAATATTCACAGATCATATAGATTTAAATTTGCGATTGATTAATACTCGTTTCCCTGAAATAAATAACTATGATGCTTATCCATACTTAAAAAAACCTGCTGAAATAATAATTAGAGATTTTATTGCAGGAATGACAGATCAGTATTTTTGGAAATTAGTTCACGACCTTGATCCTTCCTTAGAAATTCCATACCAAATAATAGAATAACAAGAAAAATCGATATAAAATTACAACTTTAGTTAAACAAATTTTTAACTAATCAAATCAATAATAAAATAAAAAAAAAATTCTTCTTTTCCAAGAATGTTGACTGAATTATGCGGCTCATAAAGGACGATCCCAATATAGATTTACATGAATGGCGTAAAGAAAAACAATTTGTATTAATTTTCGGCATCTTGCTTATAAGTTATTTAGTGATTTGGTCTGTAATATATACTCTTTTAGACGCAATAATTATTATGGGATTGGCTTTTTTTATCCTTGTTCCTGCCTTTATCACAAACGGTATGATGGTTTTTGTAGGAAAAATAAAGGGTGTTCCTCGATATCCTCTGGATGGAGGAAAATTATTTAAAGATGGCGAACGTATCTTTGGAGAAGGCAAATCTTGGAATGGATTTATTGGTGGCTGGATCATCGGATTTCTTTTAAGTGCATTAATTTGTTGGTGGTTCTTTCAATTAATTTTAAGTGCTGAAGATTACAGCATGTTAAAATTCATTACACAAGATTATATTTCTGCATTTATTAGAACAGGGGTCAATTTCAAAACTTATTTAGTTAGTCAGTTATTTATTGCCCTAGGAAGTCCAATTGGTGATGCGATTGGAAGTTTTTTTAAAAGACGGCGTAAAAGGAAACGAGGAGAACCTTTTCTATTTTGGGATCAAAATGATTTTATTATCATCTCAGGCTTAATAGCCTTGATTTGGTACCCACTTACATGGTATTACTGGATATTCCTTCTTCTTATTACACCATTAATCACTGCAATAGCTAATTGGATTGGTTATTTGTTATATAAGAAAGATGTGCCTTGGTAAAAATAGCAATGTAAAAATAAAAAAGAGTCTATTATCTCCATTGTTAAAAAGCATTATTATAGGATATACTATATAATTTTAAACTCGCTTTTTTATGTTATTAATTGATCATTATGGGCTCAAGTAAAAATTCATACATTTGTCTTTTATTCTTTGTAATTGTTTTTTTTCTCGGTTCTGCTTTGTTCTGGTTTGTAAGTCTTTCAATACGATTTGGGGATTCTCCAACAGCAGATTCTATTGGAGCTGCCTTTGGACAGGCTTTAGGAATGGCTGTTATCTATGCCTTAACATTAGTTGTGGCAATAGGGTTAACAGTTATTTTCTTAATATTGTTTATCATTTGGATAGTAAAAAAAGCGAAAAATTAAATCCAATTACAAATATCATCAAAAAAATAAAATAGATATGAAAGATCTTGAAAAAATATCCATATATTTTAAAAATTTATCATTTTTTCATTTTATAATTAAAAGAATGTTTAATATAAAGTAAAAAGGTAAAAAAGATCAAATAATGAATTAAAAAGTAAATTAAAAAAAATTTTATAATATTTCAGGAAATTCTGTGATCTTTCCCATTTTTGCTTTATTCGGATATATTTCCCCTACTTTAGGCGGCATAGAATTATATACTACTTCAATATCAACAATTCCCATTTTTTTTTGAACTCCCAAATATGTTCCTTTTATCATTTGGGTAACAGTTTCAAAATCCATTGCAAACATAGAAACTTTCGCTCCTGCAGGAATTTGGTGCAAATCATTTGAAAATTGAGAAAATGGAATTATTATACGTTTATTTTCTACAATTCGTGCTTGAAAACAAGGAATAATAACAGGATAACCATCATTATCTATATAACTAATAAATTTTGGAAAAATAAGCCCACTGAACAATCGCTTTCCTACTGCCCCAACACGCATTTCTGTTGTTCCTGTTTTTCCTCGATATCTAAATGGATTTAAATTTGACAGAATTCCTTTAATAATTCCCCACAGTGAGATTTTTCGACATTTTCGCGCAGATTTAACCTTATTAAAATATACTTTATATATACGCATATATGTATTATATCGGAAAAGGCTCATTTGATTGAAATCTACAGCATCTTCCCCTTCATTGGAGATATAATCTAAATCTGCTTTAATTTGCAAAAATCTAAAGGGCATTTCAGCAGTCATGTATAAAAATCCTTGTTTTGGATTGGTTAGCACATTAGTTTTACTCATTCCTTTTGTAAATTCCCCCCATTTCACTATATTTGGCGAAATTGCTTTATTTGAGGTAATAAAACTCAAATGAGGATATCCATTTGTATCAATTGATGCAACGAATTTAGCCATAATCTCAGTATGGGTGAATTTTATATCTTTATCATCTAATTGGGGAAACCATTGAAGTTCATCGTTAGTTTCTTTCATTTTTCTCTTCACATCTATATTTTTTTTCCTTTTTTCTTTTAATTGAAATTATATTTTTTGAAAAAAACTTATTCGCACATTTCATCTTAATTACTTTTAAAACGATTAAAATTCTTGCTTAAACTAATCTACACTGGTCAATCATATCATATTTTGGTTGGTCCATCCCAGTGAACTTGTTTCACACCAGCATTATATGCAATCTGAAAGAAATGTTTCATCTCATCTTTTGTCATTAAAGGATGGGTGTTTAACAGCCAATCTATATTTAATCGTTCATATTTTGCTCGAGCCATATTATTAAATGCCAATAAATCCCAACGTTCAACAGCTTCTCCAAGTTTATCATGAATAAAACGTGCAATCCTCTTTATATTTTCATCTCTGGCAGTGAATTGAGGAATTATTGGAGTTCGAATCCACAGTTTAAAGGATGCACCAGCATGAATTTTCTTAGCTAACCACTCGCAATTTTGCAGAATCCTCTGATTCGATACTCCTGTATATTCTTTATGCCTCTGAGGATCAATTTCCTTTATATCATATAAAATAAGATCCACGTAAGGTAAAATTTTAGAATATGTATCAACTGTTGCATAACCACATGTGTCAAGAGCTGTATGAATTCCATTTTTTTTACATTCTTGCAAAAATTTACTTAAAAATTCAATTTGTTGGGTTGGTTCTCCTCCTGAACAAGTCACTCCTCCATTGGATGTATTATAATATGTTTTATCTTTCAAAACTTCATTTATCAGATCATTCAAGCTAATCCATTCGCCACTTACCTTTAATGCAGTAGTAGGACAAATTTCAGCGCAATCTCCACAAGCCAAGCATGTTTTCCGGTTAATTACTAAACCTGTCTCGCTAAAAGAAAGGGAATGGGTGGAACATTGCTCAATGCACTGTTCACATCCAATGCATTTATTCTCAAACCATTGAATAGCTTTTTGAAATTCTATAGATTCTGGATTATGGCACCACTTACATTTTAAAGGACATTTTTTAAAGAATACAGTTGTACGAATTCCAGGACCGTCTTCTGTGCTTAAGCGCTGAATCTCAAAAATATATGCTTTTTTCTCTGAAAATTGTTTTATTGAAGATAAATCTGATGGTGGAGGATTAGTAGATTTTATCATTTTTTGTTCCTCTTTCTCTGAAAATATTATATTTTTCAATATTTGCTCACTCTAACATTAAATTTTGGATATTTAATTTTTCAAGAATCTGACTTTCGTCTCAACTTTATACCTTCTAATTTTCACCAATTATGGGATTCCCGTGCAATTATTTCATCTTGAAGTTCTTTACCAATGCTGGTAAAGTATGCATTGTATCCAGTAACCCGAACAAGTAAATTTCCGTAATTTTCAGGGTGTTTTTGGGCATCCTTCAGCATTGAACTGTCAAGAATATTAATTTGAAGAGCAGTTCCTCCATTTTCAATATAACCTCGAATGTATGCTTTAAATTTGTCTCTGTGTTCTTTATCACGAAGTAAGCTTGGATTGAAGGTAATAGTATGTGAAGCACCATTTGGAAGGACATTGACGTATGTATCTTCTGAAGTTTTGCCGCCAAGAGCAATTCCAACAGAATTTGTTACTGATGTGGGCCCATTTTTATCAGCACCATTACTGGGGCAAATTGCATTAGAAAGAAATGTTCCGGCATTTCTCCCATCAGGAGTAGCAGGTGTAAAAGCAGCATCTTCTCCAGCCCAATAATTCCATGATAACATTCCAGGTCTAAATTGATATCCTGTAGGTGTTTGATATTTCCAGCATTCTTCTGCCCAGAACCGCATTACTTTTTTTGCAAGATCATCCGATTCAGGATCATTATTTCCATATTTGGGTGTTTTATTCTTCATTAATGCCTGCATTATGTGATACTCTTTCTTACCTTGAAAATCATGCAGAAGAGCATCCTTAATCTCCGAAATCGTATATTTTTTCTGATCATATACCCAATATTTTATCGATAATAAAGAATCAACAGTGGTTGCAAATGCCACCCCTTCTATTGTAACAAAACCATATTTTGGAGGTCCAACACGGATATCTGTGGCGTTTTCAATACAACCATCAACAATAGTAGAAAGATAGGGTGTAGGATAGTATTTTGCCCTAGTGGCTTCAAACACGTTATACGTTTCAACAGTATGCTTTATGATAAAAGCCATCTGTTTCTTCCATGCATTAAAGAATTCTTCCCAAGTATTGAATTTTTCAGGATTTCCGGTCTTTGGTCCGAACTGGGTGCCAGGTTTGGCTTGTTTAAACATATCATTTCCCATAATTCGTTTAAATCTAGGTTGATTCTTTCCATTCCAAAGCGTTAATTCAATACTTTTAGCAAGATTCGGATTGCAGTTCACAGTTCCAGAACGATCGTTTCCACACATAGTATTTTCTAAGCAACCTACACACGCATAATTCCATGCATCTTCAGGAGGAACTCCTTCAAGTATCATTCCTGCTATACTACGTTCATCAAAATTCAAGATAAACGGTGCACCTTGAGCACGGGTAATCATATCAACGATTACATCCAAAAGTCTGTCTGGAGAATTACGATGAAGTCGAATATTAGGTTTAGGCTCTAAAATCGGTGCCCATTCATCAAATACTTCTAATATCATGTATGTTAGTTCATTCGTTAAATCTTCGCCATTAGGTCCCATTCCAGAAAGAGTCATAAGTTGTCCAAATCCAGCTGAAATTCCTTGCTTACCAATTCGAATTTGAGCATCATAAGCAGTGTTCGCATGAAAAATGAAGGAACTGAATAAATCTTTGGCAAAATCACGAGATATATTTCGCTGTTCAATCACATCACGTTTATAGAAAGGCCATAAATATTGATCTAACCTCCCAAAACTTGTTCCAGGTCCAGGATAAGATTCTTCAGCCATCACAAGCATATGAGTAAGCCATAATGATTGCAGCGCTTCCCAAAATGTTTGAGCGGGTTCCCAAGGAACTTTTCGAAGATTGTCGGCCATCTTTTGAAGTTCTTCCCTTCGTTCTGCAGAATCAGTCAAATCCTTCAGACGCAAACATTCATCAGCATATTTGGCAGCCAGGTCTCTGGGAATTTGGCAGGCAGTAATCATTGCTCTAAGTTCAGCGCCTTTTGGTCCCCTTTTTTCTTTTTGTGTAAGATTATCATATGATTTTTTTGCTTTTTCATAAAGATATCGAAATCCACGTTCAATCACTGTTTTATAATCAGGAATCAAATGACCTCCAGTTGCACCGACATTTCCAAATCCTTCTTGATGGAAATGCAGAATTCTATGACGATTTTTGATATTTTGTTTTTCATGAGCCTTTAATTGGGCTTCTGTGAAGCATTTAGAGAGTTGTATGTTAAAGCGGCCACCTGCTAATAGATCATTAGAAGAAATAATTTCTTGCGGAACATAATTTAACATAACTTCCCGGAAAAATGTCATTCGGCGTTCAGGTAAACTTAATTCCCAAAAACCAGAAGGTAAATCTACTTTTTCAGCCATTAAATCCAAAGATAAGCAGTATAATCCCTTTCCATTTATTCCAATAAAGCCATATACTTCTGGAACAATATAATAATCACCTTCACTCCATATTCGATCATTCGATATTCCCGTTGTGAATGGTGCATATTCATTATTCCACTCCCGATCACACCCTTTGAAATAATATTTCCGTAACCAAGCAGCTTTTTTAGAAAGATGATGTGGTTCGGCCACTTTGAACTGTGAAACAGAGAGATCTGTTTTTGTATTTTCATCAGTGATATTACTCATAATTTTTTAATCACTCTTACCTACTGTGTGTGAAGAAATCAGAAACGAATTTCTTATTATTTATTATTAAAGTAAACCATATATTTATAGCTTAAGCCAAAATTAAGGTTAGATTTCAAAGAAACCAGAGTTTCCTTATTGGAAACCAGAGTTTCCATAAAAATCCCCATCCACTTAAATATAAAAATTAAAAAAAAGAAAAATAGGGGAAAAGCATACCTATGATGTTATATTTTATTTTTATTTGATTTAATTATACACAATTCACTAAACTTGGAGATTGTATTATATGGATGAACATACAAATATAAATCAAGAAGACATTCCCACTTTAAAAAAACCGAATGAAAATTCATTATCTTCATTTGAGCATAACGAAGATAAACAAAAAAAGAAAAAAAAATATAAATTTAATTGGAGAATTTTTACCAGTTTAACAATTTCAATTATTGGATTTGTTACACTTTTCAGCGGACTGGTTCTTTTAGGTTTCGGTAAAGGATTAACAACAATCTCAATTTCATTAAATTTATTTGATGAAACATTTATTAAAATCTCAGAATACGAGTGGAACAATATTCATACAGTTTCTGGTATAAGCTTTTCGATAATAGGATCATTACATTTTTATTGGAATTGGAAGAGACTTTCGAATTATTATTCCCATCCTAGGAGAAAACAACTATATCGCAAGATCGTGAGTACATTACTGTTAATTTCATTTATATTATCAAGCATTACTGGTTTGTTATGGTTTTTTACACATCTGAATGGCGGAAGTGGTGGAACAGGTGAAGATATTACACCAATCGAATCAAGTCTCTTATTAATTAGTACATATCAAGGAAAAGGAATTGGTGGAGGAGGAACTGGAGAGGGAATTGGAGGAGGTGGAGGAGGAAAAGGGTTAAACAATCTTGTTCTTCTTTTTCATACGATTTCTTCTTTGTTGCTGCTGACTGCATCAGTTTTTCATGTAATTTTAAACTGGAAGAGCTTAAAAGCATTTTTTAGCCGCAAAACAATAAAAGAAAAAGAGAAAAAGCAGTTTGAGAATAAATGGTTAAGTAAAAAATGGATGAAGAAGAGATTTCGCTTTTGGGGTGAAATCCTTGCTGCAATTTTACTTTCGATAGTAATAATCATCTTTGGATTCATTATATCATAATAAAGATTGAGAGTAACTGATTAATGGAAATCATGATTGCTTATGAATTTCATTAATGAACTCATAGGACTGATGCTTAAAATACATATTATACAATCGTGCATAATAACCATTATTTTTCATCAATGTATCATGATTTCCTTGTTCAACTATTTTTCCATGATCTAATACAACAATGCGATCAACATGACGAACAGTGCGTAATCTATGAGCAATAATAATTGAAGTACGGCCTTCCATGATTTTTTCAAGAGCCTCTTGGATACGGGTTTCAGTAAATGGATCCACTGAAGCAGTAGCTTCATCTAATATTAGAATTGCAGGATTTTGTAATAAAACACGCGCGAATACCACTAATTGGCGTTGACCCATCGAAAGTAGTTTTCCTCTCTCTCTAATATTAGTTTCAATACCATCGGTGAGATTTTCAACCCAATCCTTTCCACCTGCTTGATCTAATGCCCAAAGAACTTTTTCTCGCGTTGCTTGAGGAGAACCATACTTAACATTATTCTCTAATGTATCAGCCCAAAGAAATGGTGTTTGTGGAATTAATCCTACTTGTTTACGATATTCTTGTAGATCTAATTTTCGGATATCCTTTCCATCGATAGTAATCGTTCCTGCTTGAAATTCATAGAACCTTAAGAGAATCCGAGCCAAACTGGACTTACCAGCACCAGTATGACCCACAATTGCAACTGACTCGCCAGGAGATATTTTTAGTGAAAAATGATCGAAAACAGGTTTTTCTGGATTGTAATAGAATTGTAAATTATCCATTTCGACTTTTCCGCGTATTCGATTGATTTTTTGCGAATCTTCTTGTACTACTTGAGGTTTACTGTCAATTAAAGCAAATATTCGTTCAGCAGCAGCCATTCCTGTCTGAAATTGCGGCCAAAATGCAGCAACTGAAAAAAGTGGAAAGAACAACCCCCACAAACTTTGAATAAATAAATAAAGTGTTGAAACTGATAATGTTGGATTATGAAGAACAGTATCTCCACCAAAATATAGAATTAAGCCAAGCATGACTCCTTGAATTAAGCTTAAACCAGGAAAAATGACGTTCATAAATAAGGCGCGATTTAGGTTAATTTTAAAAGATTTTTCATTGATTTTTTTAAATTCCTTGTACAATGACGATTCTTGACGGAAGGTTTTAGCAATTTGTATTCCACTCATAGTTTCTTGCACGAAAGAGTGGACTACTGCCAAAATTCGCTGACCTTGAAGTGTTTTTTTACGCGCTACCTTTCTAAATGATAACGTAAACAAAAAAATAACAGGAACCATAGCTAAAAATATCAAAGTAAGCTTTACATCAATAAGGAACATGGGAATTAACATTATGATTACGACTAAGAAAGAAGAAATGCTATCGATAAAAATTTGAGCCATTTCAAAGAAATTTTGACTGTCTGAATTAATCCTGCTTACAATTTTTCCTGTAGGATATTTATCAAAAAAAGATAAGTCTTGAATAAGTACATTCGATTCTACTTCAGCCCGTAATTGATAAGTAACACTGTTCAATATAACTGCAGAAAGCGTTTTGTTTATGTAATTGAATAGATATGTACTTATGTTAAATAATAAAGTTGCAATCACCAAACCGATAATAATGGTGGTACTTGTCGAGAATTCAAGTTGATGAATAATCAAACTCGTTAAGTACGGTAAAATTCCTGAACTAATTGAAGTAAGTACCAGAAAAATAATTACAATAATCATTTTTTTTAAATGTTGCTTGAAATATGCGAGGATACGCTTAAACAAGACCCGATCGGAATAAACTCTATCATATTCTTCTGCATCCAATCCCATATAGACCACTATGCCTGCACCTCCAAGAGTTCTTCAAGAGTCTTATCAAACCGTGTTACAAAGATTTTCCGATATTCTTCACAAGTCCGAAGTAAATCTTCATGTGATCCTTGGGCTATGATTTTCCCATTTGCTAATACTAAAATCTTATCTGCCCAACGGATTTGAGAAAGTCGATGAGTAATTATAAACGTTGTTCTTCCCTTTAAAATTCGAGAAATGGCGATTTGGATTTTCTCTTCCGTTTCAGAATCGATTGCTGAAGTAGAATCATCTAAAATAAGGATTTTTGGGTTTGAGAGAAATGCTCGAGCAATTGCAATTCGCTGTCGTTCTCCCCCACTTAATTGGACCCCACGTTCACCAACAGAAGTCTCATAACCTTGAGGTAATTTTATAATAAAATCATGAGCCTGTGCATCCTTGGCGGCTTGGATGACTGCATCTTCTGGAGCGTCTCTGCCAAACAAGATGTTGTCTCTTACATTTTTCGAAAAAAGAAAAATATCTTGCTCAATATATGAGATTTGATCTCGTAATGAATGAAAAGCGTAATCTTTGATATCAATTCCGTCAATTTCAATTTGCCCAGAATTAATATCATACAATCGAGAGATTAATTTGGTTAAAGTGGTTTTTCCAGAACCTGTAGTTCCGACAATTGCAACAGTTTGACCCGCTGAAACCTTAAATGAAATATTAGTAAGCACATTAACTTCTGTTCCAGGATACATAAAAGAGACATTATTGAATGTAACATTTCCATCGATTTCTCTATGAATTGGAGATTGCTTCTCGGAAATTTCGGAAGTTTGATTCATAATTCCTAACAATCGCTCAGCTCCTGCAAAAGCTCTTCGAACAATAGCAAAAGCCCAAATTGAAATATGAGTAGGGAAATGTAAATTACCTAAAAGTCCAACATATCCTATAATTTCACCAATCGTCATCTTTCCTTCTAAAAAGAAAATAATACCTTGAATTAATCCTCCAGTTATCGCGAGAGCAACCAATAGTATAGGAATATAACGGGCTTGAATTTTTCCTTGTTTAATTCCCAATTCTTTATAATATTGGGAATCTTTATCATATTTATTCTTTGCATGTTCCTCTTGAGCCATGCCCTTAACAATTTCAATTCCTGCCAAAGATTCATTCAAAATAGCATTTAAATTTCCATATTCTGATTGAAGTTCGATACTAACCGGTCCTAATTGATCGACATATAATTTTAAGCTAATAATAAACAATAATGTAAAAATCAAAGGTGTTGCTAACAATTCTATAGGATAAAATCGTATAATCAGAATAATTGGCAGTAGAACATTCACAAACGCCTCAAAAATCAAAGATAGAGCCGGACTAATAAGAAAATTTAATTGACGCACATCATTTGTTGCTCGAGCCATAACATCTCCTATTTTTTGCCGATCATGAAAGCTTTGACTTTTTCCTAATAAATTTATGTAAAGTTCATGCCGAGTATCACGTTCCATGCGTTGAGCAAGTAATTCTCTTGTAAAATTTGCTGCGAGGTCAATTAGTGGTGAAACACAGCCAAAAATTATAATAAGAACTAATATGTGGATGAATAAATCAGCATTTTGAATTTTTAACGCATCTACTGCATTTCCAATGTACTGTTTCATTTTTGCAAACATGTATGCTGAGAGAGACACTAAGCTAAGCCAAGAAAATATAATAATCGTATTAGTTTTAAAGAAAAAGTGATGAAATATCCAGAAAATCGGCCCTTTATTACGACTACTAGCAAAAGGATCAAATTCAGGACGAAATTCTAAATCATTTTTTTTTCCTAAATTCTCATTTTTTTTTAAATTTTCTTCTATTTTCATTTTTCCAATCCAAATTTTTTAAGTTTAATTAATTTAACTAATTTTTTATTGGAATCAAAGCAAATTCACAAAAAAACGGATGATTTAAATTACTATAATAATAGACCTAAAATAAAAAAACTCAAAAAAAAGAATCTACTTTAAATGTTAAGTGCGTGAATTTTACTTATGCAACAATATCACTTTGTGAACCTCTCCAAAAAGAGTTCTTCGGTACTATTTTCAAATATTGAAAAAATTGAAGAGAATTGGATTGATTCTGTTGCTAAGATAGAGCGAGTTATATTTCGTTCCATGGATGATTTATTATTTTTTCTTCAAAAATACAAAAAAGAACTAAATTCTGATTCAGATTTTAAACAATATAATATTAAATTGATAACAAATGTTTCAAAAATTAAAGAAATGGATAAAATATTAGATGAACTCAATGAAAACTTTTCAATCTCAAAAAAAATCCAATGGGAAATTTTATGTAATGAAAAATTTCAAATGAATAGCGAAACCATTAAAACAATTAAAAAATTTACTAAAAAATATCCATCTTTACTTTTTCCCCGTTTTTCATTGGTATATTCCCAATATTACATCGATTTCACAACCAAACGTAAGTTACAGAAAAAAAGATCACGTCGTCCCTCAAAAGATTTCCAAAAACGTGTTAAATTGTGGTTTCCTGATAAATTTCCTGATAGTATTGGTACAGAATATTATGGAAAAGGAGTTTTTTTGGCATTCTGTAAAATGTTCGTTCAATCTCGATTGAAAAATAAGACTAGTGATCAAGAAATAACAAATAAATCAGATACTTTTAATTCCAAAGAAGAAACGACATATAATAAAAAGGAACCAGAATTTGATTCCACCCTAACTCAGTTAAATTTACCAATTCCCAATGTTCCTATGAAATATTATGATTTTCAGGCAGAACAAGAAAATTGGATCGAAATACGATTCAATTATCATATTTCACTAAATAATTTCATTTCAATTATGAAAAATTACTGGCTATCTTCAAATATTCCAAATACTTTATCTAGTCCATCAACTCTATCAACTTCAAATTTAAAATCTTTCCTTTTTTTTCGAGGATCAATTTGGTACGAAGCGTGGCAATTTGAAGGAAATTTTAAACGAGCTTCTCATGATAGGCTTTTACTCACTTATGCAGACCCAGAATTTGCCTTTTTTCAACAAAATCCTCAGTTTTTGTGGAATTTTTTAAATAATGCATATGACGGAACAATATATTTTCAATTAACACCACCCATTGAAATTGACGATTTTCGTTCAAATTTAATTTCACAAATATTCCTTAAAGATGAAAAAGTTATCTTCCGATAATAAAAGAATGAAAATTTTTCTATTAAGGTTCATTAAACTATTTATATGAGCTCGATTCAAGCCAAAAATGATTTTAAGAAAGCAGAATCCCAATTTAATAAAGCGAAGAAATTTTATCAAAATCAAAATTTTAAACCAGCTGTGCATTGGCTTGATTTAGCCCTTGAAAAGTATCATAATGCACAAGCAATTTTTAAAGAAGCAGAAATATACGAATATAAAGCAAAAATCTCAGAATTTGAAAATAATTTCCAAGATGCATTGCGATTCTTTCAAAAAGCCGCTGACCTTAGAAGTGTTCAAAAAAACCCAATAATTCAAGGAGAAATCCATCAAAATTTAGCGCGTTGTCTTTTTCATTTAAAAAATTATGATAAAGCGTTATCTCATGCATTAAATGCGTATGATCTCTTTGAGTCAGCGGAAGAAACAAGAAAAAATGCAGAAATAGTGTATTTAATTAGTCAAATCTATTACACACAAGGTGACCTAAAATCATCTGAATTCTATCTAAAAATTGCATTAGGATTTTTTCAGTCTTTTTCTCATCCTCAAATAGAACTATTTGTTATTGAAAACTATGCACACGTCCTTTTTGAATTAGGAAATTTTTTTCAAGCAGAAATCTATTTCCTACAAGCATTGAAACGAGAACATGAATTAAAGAATTTTCATGTAGTTTTAAACTTACTTTCTCCATTAATTGAGATTTATTTGGAATATGATGATTTTTCAGAAGCTCAGAAATTTCTCACTGATTTCATTAAAATATTCAAAGAAATTAAAACAACTTTGCAATTGAAAGAACAAAGTATTTATTATTTTCAAATTAGTGAATTTTATTTTAATTTAGGGAATTATGCTTTAGCAGAACAATATTGTGAAGATGCAATTGAAACAAATGAGCAACAAAAATCACCAAATCAAGTTTTACTTTCACAACAACTTATTCATATGGGCAAAATACAATTAAACATTCATAAAACAGATGTAGAATTCAACTCAGAACAGATCATTCCATATCTTCACGAAGCAGAACATTTAGCTAAAGAAAATAATGAATTTCATATCCAATTTAAAATACTTTTAATAAAAGAGCGCATTAATCGACTACAAGGAAATTTGAAAAAAGCAAATGAATTATTAGAAACTGCTTTTTCTTTGGCTCAAAATCCATCTCACCCAGATTTTTTGGGAATTGCAATAATTTGGGAACAAAAAGCAACATTTGAGTATAAAAAGAGGAATTATGAAAAAGCGCAAGAATTCTTTTTAAAATCTCTAGAAAATTTCCAGTTATCAAATTATAATCGTCATTTAGGAGAAATTTATTATAATCTTGCTTGTGTTTCTGCTTGTCTTCATTTACCTGAAGATGTTTTAATTTATTTAGAAAAAGCTGTTAATTTAAATCCAAAATTTCGCAAATTAGCAAAAAAGGATAAAGATTTTCATGGATTACATCAAAATGAGCTTTTTTTAAGATTAGTTGAAAGCTAGTTAATAATTTCCCAAACACTCGACTTAATGAAGGACGAAATTCTTTTCATCTATATAGATGGAAGCATTTCCGAAGCAAGGGAGAAAAGCGAGAAAAAGAATTCAACAAACTGGAAGCAAGCCCTTTCTGGAGAGCAGATATTTGAAATTACTCATGTTTTTGTCGACCATGTCAATTTCCAATACAAGATCCTATTTTTGAAATTTTATGTCGGTATTTTAGGCAAGTGTCCGACAAAAATATTAAAGAAGTTTAGAATTAAGGAAGTTGAGGGGATTCTCTGGATATCATCTATGCATGAATATAGTCGGGCGACAAAATATTATTATTTTTATAATTCAATCTTTTCTAAAAATTATTTTCGAATTTTGTCGCCATTAATTTTTGAATACAAAATTTTTTCTTGCATCATTCAAAAGTTTTAGGTTTGGTCTTTAAATAACGATTTTCCCTTTGATATTATTAACTCACTATGGAGATGATATGAACATCATTTCTCTACGTGATTCAGATAATAAGTGGGTTCATAAGAACAAACGAAATTTAATGAGTTGGGGATAATATGGGGATGTGTGGCCTCATATATTTCTCGAACGCACAACGGGCATTCTTGTGCAAAGTCTTTAATCAATTCACTTGATTGAAGAAAATTTCCAATTAAATATCAAAAAACCAGGATGTGTGAAAAAAAAATGTGTTCAATGTATCGTAAATATCTGCTTAAAAGAGATTTTTGGGCAGTACCCAAGAAAAATGGAGAAGAACCAAATTGTTATGTAAAACATGATGTAAATATTGGCGGAATTTATGCCTACCTAAAACATCGAGGAGTAAAAATAACCGTACAAGGTGAAACACGTTATTTTAATAACTTTACTGATTTAGATCAATTTTTAGATCAATTAAAGTTATCAACTAGAGCTGAAAACTCAGAGTTCATGGCAATAATTAATCGACGCACTACAACAAAATATTTGCGACAGATTCCATTATAATATGCTCATAAGTTTATTATTTTTACCTCCCCTTTTTCCCTCTTTCTTAATTCAGTCTTTCTTTCTTTCTCTTTTATATTCTTTCAGTTCTACATTATTAATACAATCCTTTTAGTGTTAATCGCAATTGTTCTAAACAATTTTAAAGTTTTACAAGAAACAATAATTATGAAGCGTTTGACTTCTTTAGATTTTTTACGAGGAATTGCAATTATTTTCATGGTTGCAGTACATATGATGCTTGCGGTATGGTATTTAATAGGTCATGCAAATATTTCTTTACTTAAAGCGTGGATGTTACCTATCGCTGGAATAATTATCATTATTACTCATTGGCGTGGATTTTTTATTATAATTAGTGGTGTTGTTACTTATTATAGAATGGTTGAAGCAGAAAAGCGAGGAGTTACCCACAGCAAGATTCTTCTCAACGAAGTAATATATTCTTTTATTGTGTTAATTATTGCTAAAATATATACTACTTTTTTTACAACTTGGGGTATATTTGATGAATTATTTCGTGATTGGACATGGCATTCAGAAAAACTTGATTTCTTCTACTTTGTTGAAGCCTTAGATGTGATTGCTTTTGGAATTTTATTTTCTGCTTTATTCTTTTTCTTTCTTCATTATATAAAAAAACCAATCATTAAAATCATAATTTATTTTTTAATTGGAAGTGTAATTTTTCTACTTTCACCGTTAGTTCAAAATTGGGTTAATACTTTGGTAATATGGCCAGATCCTAATGTTGATTGGACACTTCAATCTGGAGATCATTTCATGGATGATGTAGTATACCCGATTCGAAGAACAATTTTGGTGTGGTTGGGAGGCCGTGAAGCCCCGATTTTCCCAATGATAGGCATTACCTTCTTTGGATCTTGTATTGGAGTGATTATTACCCAAGATAAGCCAACTATTAGCCATATTAGATATGCATATTTAGGATGTCTAGTATTGTTAGTAATTGGTGGAGTTGTTATTGCTTTTCAAATTGTTAATGGAACTTTTATTTTTGATCCAGCATTTCATATCCATCCAACTTGGTTTATATTCATTAATACTGCTTTCCAAGGATATGCAATCCTGCTACTTTTTCGATTAGTAGAATTTAATCCAAAATTAAACGAAGAAAAATGGTTAAAATACTCACTTCCGATTCGACGTTGGGGAATGATTGCCCTCTCTATTTTCATGTACCAATGGTTGGATGGTTTTGTAAGAGTTGCCTTTGCTGCAATCTTTAATTTAGATCTAGCGCATCGTTGTACAGTGAATAAATGGTGGACAATAGCTTTAACCTTAACATCAATTGGCTTTTTCCAACTATTAATTTGGTTATGGGAAAAAGTACATTTTATTGGCACTTGGGAATTTGGTTTACGTTTATTACGTGGTATTCTAACAGGACAAAAAGTTCCAGTAAAGGATGCGCTGCAGCTACAAAAGAAACTCTACAAAGTAGAGATGGTCCGATTTGTAGAGCCAGTTAAATCCCAAGAAAGCTGAACACCTTTTAATTTTGGTATTTTTTTTATCTTTTTGATTCTAGATTTTAAGAATTGATGAAATTTTTAATATATTCATAAGTAGTCATCGCCTTTCCTATAACTACATCATGATTTGCTTCAGGTATAACGACTAATTTTGAGTTGGGAATCAAATCGTGTATTTTTTTTGAATATCTTAATGGTGCATCGATATCTTTTTCTCCTACTATGATTAAGGCTGGAACTTGAACGTTGTGCAAGACTTTTCGAGCATCAAATATGCGCATATTTTCCAATCCTTGAATTGTAGCATGAAAACAAGTAAATAAAGTACGTCCGTGAGTATTATATCTCTTTCCCCACATTGGGAAATGCTCTAAACCTAATGGTTCATGGCCATCTTTCTTTTTCATGTATTTCTTCCAAAAATGACTTTTATAGTATTGAATAAATAGCCAATAAATTATTTTTGAGAATGGTTTATCTGCCCAATTTGCAGAAGTGGCGATTAAAACCAATTTTTCTAAATAAGTAGGTTGTTCAATAGCCAAGAGCTGAGCAATACAGCCACCCATTGAGTGAGCAATTATAATGAGCTTTTTAAATCCATATTTTCCAATAATTATAGTTCGAATAAATTTATCAATATCATCTTTCATGATATTAAATGAGAAATCATTAGTGGCTTCTTTCTGTGACCAACCATGTCCTCTCAAATCCAAGCGAAAAACAGGATATCTTGCTTCAATCAACTGAATATATAGTGGATGAAGTCGTAATCGATTTGCTGTCCAACCATGAATTAAAAGAATCGCAGATCTATCATCTGGTTTTTCAACGTTTTCACATTCATAATAAATT
Organism: Candidatus Harpocratesius sp.; assembly: GCF_054039255.1. NCBI lineage: Archaea > Promethearchaeati > Promethearchaeota > Promethearchaeia > Promethearchaeales > Promethearchaeaceae > Candidatus Harpocratesius > Candidatus Harpocratesius sp. Next base: position 2,445 of record NZ_JBPLBG010000061.1, on the reverse strand, counting down.
TGAATATTATTGATAAGAGCATATCTTTCCTTTTGAATTTCATATTCGGAGGCATTTGGATGAATGCTATTTTGCTCTGTATTGTTTAAAAAATTCATATCAAAGATAAAGTTTCTGCGGTTTATAATTTTCGCGCTTCGCTATTTACTTTTTTACGAAAATGTGATCTTGTTGCTAAAATAGAAGTAAAGAACATATTTAGAAAACAAATGTAAAAAAATTTTTAGGAAGAAATAAGCATGGTGATAATAGGGTAAAATTTAATATCATTGAATGAACTTTCCAATTTCAATCAGTAAAAATTGGAATAATTTCAAAATTTCAATTAATCAAAGGTAGACTCTTCATCTAAAATTGGAGTGTTTGCAAAGCAAAATCATAAATCTTCCCCCAAACAATAGTGTAACATTAACCATTGATTAGAAATCGGTACATAGTGACACATCATGCAAATTCGTATAAATTTCTCTTCAGAAATCGATCAGACCATCATTAATGAAATTAACTTTATTCGTGAAGAATTCAACTATATTTTCGGTGATAAAGACAATTATACAGCAGAAGACAGGAAAACTGCTCGAAATTTGCTCCATTACTTGTCTAAAAAGATAAACTCAGCGAATTGTATTGAATACCTTACTAATGTCTTAGAAGATCTAGAATGTAGTTTTCCAACTCTTTTCTAATCTTTCTATTTTTCTAAAATTGCTGTAGATTAGTTTCAAAAGTAAAGATCTTGAAAAAATTATGCTTTTAGTAATTCTTCGCTAATACCTTCTTCATAATACTTTTTCCGGGTTATCCATCTTTCTTGAAAATCAGGAATCATAGATAAAATTGATCCACCAACCCAATTTGAAAGTGTTCGACCTTTTGGGGCAATAATATGGACATCTTGAGCAATTTTTCCCATATTACTTAATTCTTCTTCTAACTCTCTTCTTAATCTTATTTCTAAAAAGGGAAACATTGAACTTCCACCAGTTAAAAAAATATTTCGAAGTAAATCTCGACGAATATCTACATCACACTCTTCAACTACTTGAATGACCGCTTTATGAATAGGTTCAATATCTAAACTCATCAGTTGAGGTTTAAACAGCAACTCAGGAACTAAAAATCTCGCTTCTCCAATTTTTACTTTTGATGAATCTGGTAATTCATATTCACGTTCAAATTTATCTTTTTGACTAAGATCTGTATCAAAATCGACAGAACAAAAACATGCCTGCTCCTTTAATCCCCGAATGAAATTTCGTTGAACTGCACTTTCAGTTGAAATACCTAATTCCTGCATTTTCTTTTGCATAAATTGATCTAAAACATTTCCACCTAAAGGAAGAAATTTAATTGCATGTTCCAAAATAAAACCTTTGTAAATTGGAGTAATACGAATATTTGCAGCACCCATATCTACAACCAATCCTGTATCAAACCCACCAGAATACATTGTTAATAAAGAACCGCGCACAGGATAATAACAAGCTTGATATTTCTCAATAAATAATTCAAATAGTTTTAATTTTGATTCACGAGATAAAAATGGATTCGTAGTGAATAGAACTTTACAAACAGATGGATCTACTCGAAGTAAATAAAATGCATAATCAATTAATGCTTCAAAATGAACCCAATCGATGATTTCACCGCCGTTATCAATAGGATGCTGAACTTTATATAATCCTAAAGAATCGATGATTTCATTCCCAATATATAACTGCTTAGTGTCTTCAATTCCAATTGCTTTATATTTTGGAGTCCCTGTAATGGTATAAAAAATATTTCGAGGTTGATTTTCACCTCCAAATCCAATTTTTGTCGAAAATTGCCCTATATCCATAACTATAGCATAAAGGTTTTCCATGGTTTGTTCCTTCATCTCAATTGGGAAAAATTTCTTCCCTCATTTTCAATTCTTGTGTACGTATTGCTCTTTGCATCTTAAAAAATTTACTTGATTTGCCTGGTTGTTCACCTATTTTTGTTCTCCTAAGAAGGTATGGGAATAATCAATTTTTCTTAGTTGATTTTAAATGATGGAAGTATAAAATTTCATTATATTAATGAATAATCATTATTTCTATGACTCGAAGATATATCTACTTCTAATATATTAACCCTAGATTAATCAACTCAAAATATAATTTTATAGTATAATTAAAAATTGATGAATTGCATACTTTAATCTCCCAAAATTAATCATTTTCACTGCATTCGCAACTTTTATAATAATTATGAATAAAATCTATAAAATTCATTGAAATTTTAAATTATTGGAGATTTTTTTTACTTGAATTAAATTTTAAGATAAGGTTACTTGGAGAATTTTTAATTTCCCTTGTTCGACAAAAATAATTTATTTTTTAATCTTTTTAAATCTCACTATGCACATATTTCACTCGTTAATAATGCTGACATTGCCATATTAACCATTTTCGAAGAGAT
>NZ_JBPLBG010000060.1:0-4769 GCF_054039255.1 Candidatus Harpocratesius sp. | reverse complement strand
CATCCGAGTGTTATATGGTTGAAAATGGGTCCTTAGGGTTCATTTGAAATCGTGTAGCGCGAGGAGGGAGAAGTCGTAACAAGGTAGCCGTAGGGGAACCTGCGGCTGGATCACCTCCTTTACAACGCACCGAAGGTATCATCCTTCGGGCATTTCTTTCTTTTATTTATTATTTTAAAAATAACAGTAGATTATTGTTTTAAACAGTTAGAATCTTTGTTTGATGAATTATTCTTTTAATCGATTAAAAGCTGCTTGATAAAATTTTTTATTAATTTCAATTCCAATACAATAACGCTCAAGTTTTTTACAAACAATGTTAACAGTGCCAGTTCCTGCAAATGGATCACACACGATTTGATTTGGATTAGAAGAGACAATTATTAATTTTTTAATTAATTTTTCTGGTTTTTGAGTAGGGTGTAAGGTTTTAAATTTACCTTTTGAATTTGGTTCACAATTTAATAATCGTTCAGGTCGTTGACATATGGGTGTTTCTATAAGATTGTGCATTTTTTTTTGTCCTAAGAAATTAAAAGTCGGATTACCTTTTACAATAAATAAAATCAATTCAGTAGAAGAGAGATATCCCGATTTTCTAATTTTAGGAGCAGGGTTTGTTTTATGCCAGACTAATATCCCTTTATATCGAAATCCATATTTTTCAGTAATGCGGATCAAATCAGAAATATATTGAGCACCAAAAAAAATATACATCGATGCATTATCTTTTAATTTAGGTTCAAGAGATTTAATCCATGAATCAGTAAATTCTAAAAATTCATCATATGTTTGGAAATGATCAAAATGAGCATTTTGTATAATATCGGCACGATGTTTAAATTTTATATTGGATTTTGTCATTATATAAAAAGGAGGGTCAGTAACCACCAAATCTATGGATTTATTAGGAAACTTTGGTATAATCTCAAGAGCATTTCCTAATAAAATCTGATTTTTCTGCAGATTGAAAGTCATTCTTTAAAATTCATTATGATAATAAATATTTTAAAATTTCTTGATCTTTTACCTTCACTATTTTGACATTTTTTAATTCAAATTTTTTTTTCTTAGTCTTTTTCTTTAGGAAATTACATTTTCTCTTCATATAACCAAAATTACAGACATTAGAAACTCATACTTTTTAATTAAAAATAATTTTAAACTTAAAAATTATCACTTAATTCTGAATTAACTTTTGAAGCCTTAGGTAGAAGTTTTAATATTATTTTACTTTAATAAACTTGACAACATCTTTTGTAATCTACCAATTTGATCGATATAGCAAACAACATAATGGTGATTAATAATGACTGATGCAAATACACATGAATTTAAAGCCGAAATCAAAAAATTGCTCGATATTTTAAGCAAATCACTCTACCAGCATAAGGAAATTTTCCTTCGAGAGTTGATAAGTAATTCTTCTGATGCGTTAAAAAAGATCCATTTCATTGGTCTTTCTAATAAAAATATCGCGGATCCTGATTTAAAGCATGAGATTGAAATAGTTTTAGATCAAGAAGCAAAAAAATTGATTGTTAAAGATACAGGAATTGGAATGACCAAAGAAGAGATGGTTCAGAATTTAGGAACAATTGCTGGAAGTGGATCACAGAAGTTTTTAGAGCAATTAGAACAATCTTCTGAAGAAAACAAAGAAATTGATTTGGATATTATTGGACAATTTGGAATTGGTTTTTACTCGGTGTTTATGGTTGCGAAGAAAGTAGAAGTTATCTCTAAATCATATAAGAAAGATGAACCTGCATATCGATGGATTTCAGATGGTTCAGGTCAATTTGAAATTGAAATTACTGAAAAAGAACATCGCGGAACAGATGTTATCATCTATTTACAAGATGAAGAAGATGAATATCTCCAATCTTATCGAATTGAAAATATCATTAAGAAATATTCTAATTTTGTTCCGTTTCCAATCTATGTTACTGAAATTAAAAAACCAGAAGAAAAAGTTGAAGTAGATCTTGATGAAGAGACAGATGAAAAGATTGATGAAAAGACTGATAAAGATAAAGAGAAAGAAATAGATGAACATACTAGTAAAGAAGAAGAAAAAGAAAAGTCTACAGATGAAACAGAAGAAGAAGAAAAAGAAGAAAAAGAACCTGAACGCGTTCCTGTTAATCAAATTAACCCTATTTGGAAACGAAATAAAACAGAAATCACTGATGAAGATTATTTAAATTTCTATCATTATATTTCGAAGCGATATGATAATTATCTTAAAGTAATTAATTATAAAGTGGATGGAAGAGTACAATTTCGTTCCATTTTATTCATTCCAGAAACGCGATCTCAAGATTTACTTCGACCTGAGGTAGAATATGGGCTTGCTCTTTATTCAAAAAATGTTATGATTATGGAAAAATCGAAGGATATCATTCCTCAATGGATGCGATTTGTCTATGGAATTGTGGATTCAGATGATATTCCTCTTAATATCAGCCGTGAAACAATTCAAACAAATCGATTAATCATGAAAATTGAAGGATTGGTGGTAAAACGATTTTTCAAAGAAGTTGAAGATCTATATACAGAAAGTCCAGATAAATACAAAACTTTCTGGAAAGAATTTGGAACCTTTATCAAAGAAGGAATTGTTACCGATCACGCCCGAAAAGAAAAATTGTTAGAATTATTGCGATTCCAAACAAATAAGACTGCTGAAGATGAATATATAAGCCTAAAAACCTATGTTGAACGGATGCAAGAAGATCAAAGTGAAATTTACTATTTAATTGGCGAGAATCTTGAAAGTATGAAAATGTCTCCTCATCTTGGATATTATGAACAGAAAAATCTCGAAGTAATATTCTTTGATCAACCTATTGACAATTTCTTAATGATGAACGTCCATGATTATTCCATGAAATCTGGCGAAGGTGAAGATTCCGAAGAAAAATCCTACCCATTTAAACCAATAGATGTTACCGAAGAAGAAAAGAAACCTGAAAGTGAAGATAAAGAGAAGGATAAATCATCCGAGAAAGATGAAGATGAAGAGATACCCTCTGATATTAAAGCATTTCTTGATCATGTGAAATCTTTATTGGGTGATAAAATTATCGATGCAAAAATTTCCAAGCGGTTATACAAAAATGCATGTCGATTGGCAAATCCTTCTACTGGAATGACTTCCAGCATGCAACGGGCAATGCGTTATTGGACCCAATCTAATTTGGATAAATCTTTTCAGATCCCCCGTAAAATATTTGAATTTAATCCAGAACATGAAATGATTCAGAAAATGGTCTCACTTTATAAAGATGATCCTAAGAACCAATTTATTGATCCTGTAATTGAGCAAATGTTTGAAAACTGTCTACTTGCAGAAGGTGATCTTCCTGAACCAGCTAATATGGTACCTCGAATCAATCAAATATTAGAAATGTTGATTACAGGTAAGAAAATTACTGAAATTCCAGTAAAATCTGAATCAAAATCAATAAATGAAGAAATTGACGAAAATAAAGAGCAAGAAGACGAAGAAGAAAATAAAGAAAGCAATATTCAAGATGCAGAAATAATCGAAGATAGTGATTCTGAGAGCAATTCTGAGAGCAATTCTGAAAGCAATTCTGAAAGCAATTCTGAAAGCAATTCGAATGAATAATCGGATGATAATTCTAAAAAAGACTAATACTAAGCATTAAAAAAAAGGATTAGAAGAATAACAGCATAAAAGAATTGTTATAGAGGTAAAAAAATCCTTTTTTTCTTTTTTGCTTCTTTCTTTTTCCTTTATCCTTTTTTCGATTATAATTCTGTTATATGGGTGAAAAACTTATTCGCACTTGATCTATCATTTTATTATTTGAAAAATTAGAGTTTTATTTATTTTTAATATTAGTCATGTCTAATAATAAAAAACTCCATTTATAGTATGGATTTACTTTAAATCTTCAAGTAAAGGTGAACGACATGATCGCTAGTTTAATTATAACATTTCGAGAAACTTTAGAAGCAGTCTTAATAACAGGAATAATCATCAGCTACCTTAATCGAATTGGAAGAAAAGAAATGAAGACTTATGTTTGGTTAGGTGTATTAATTGGGATTTCTTTTAGTATAATTGGTGCTTTTATTTTTAATCTTCTATTAGGTGGATTTATTGGAAGATCGGAGCAAATGTTTGAAGGATTTCTGATGATTTTAGGATCATTACTAATAACCTCCATGATCTTTTGGATGATGAAACAATCAAATATTGTAAATAATTTAGAAAAGAAAATTGAAACAAATATTAATGTAAAATCAGATAAAATCCAAAAACTCGGTGTTTTTTCGATTGTTTTCATTGCGATACTGCGAGAAGGGATCGAAATTGTAATTTTCCTTGGAACAACTTCTTTTATTTCAGCTGAGAATTCTCTAATTGGTGCGATATTAGGAATTGTTTCTGCTTTGATTTTAGGATATATGGTGTATATTGGGGCGATGAATGTAAATTTAAAAAATCTATTTTCGATAACTGGAATTTTCCTTGTTTTTCTCGCAGCTGGATTATTTGCTTATGGAATTCATGAATTACAAGAAGCAAATATTATTCCAATATTTATTGAACATATTTATGATATAAATTCATTTATTGATGAAAAGGGAACTTTTGGCAGTATCTTAAAAGGTTTATTTGGTTATAACGGAAATCCATCGCTAGTTGAAACCACAGTATATTGGCTTTATCTTATCTTTGCCTTAATTTTCTGGAAATTGAAATTTCTTCATATCAAGAAAAAATAGATTTA
>NZ_JBPLBG010000059.1:0-29611 GCF_054039255.1 Candidatus Harpocratesius sp. | reverse complement strand
TAATAGATGAGCATAATTGAAAAAATCGAATCAATTTTCTTACAATCATGGGAGGAACGATATAAGAATATACAAAAAGGAAAAATGCAGCCATATTTTGAGAGATAAAATATAACCTTAAAGACTGAGTGGAAAAAGAATCCTGTTTTATCGAAGATCTTGCTGAAAATACCTTAAAACATTGATAGAACCAAAAAGAAATCCCCTTTGCCAAATCAAGAAATGAAATTGGTGAGATTTATGAAGGATGGAACCAATTATGGTGGAATTATAGAAGAGGGCTAATCAATTATAAATTTTTCCGAAATCGATTCAAACGATTGTCATGTTTGAGCAAGAGTTCGAACAACAGAAATTTCGATTTTATGGGCGAGTATCGAAAAAATAAATCAACAAAATGATTTCAACTTTAGCAAATTATCACTTAAGATCTGTTTTTTAGGATTCAGAAGAATCATGGACGTATATTAGGAAGAAGCAACTAAATTTAACTTGAAACAATAAATATCTTAACAAAAAAAACGAACGAATTTCCAATGGCGTCGAAATATGACCCGATTAGAAGGAATTATAAGAGTTTAAGGCTTTTTTTACTCATAAAGATTTATGTGAAACCTCATGACTTTTTTCTAATATATAGTTAATAATTTTTTCTGCTGCGTCTCCATTGCCAAAGATTTTTGGATGCTCGTTCGGTATTTTAAAATTTCTGAAATTTTTTACAATTTCCTTTCTATTTGAACCAACAGTTTTTTTCCAACCATATTTTTCTATTTCATTAAACCAATTGATATTAATTAAAATTAATGTAGGTTTTTTCCAGAAATATGCTTCTCTCCTAACTCCCCCAGAATCAGTGAACACAAATTTGCAATTTTTTAATAATTTAGTAAATTCTAAATAGCCAAGAGGTGGTAATAATTCAATTTTTTTATTTTTTATTAATTCGTTCCATAAACCGAATGCTTGTAAATCTTTCTTTGTTCCTGGATGAACCGGCCATTTAATATTTTCATCGATATCTACTAATGCACCAATAATATTCTTTAAATTTTGAATATTTCTGCGATTTTCTTGCCTATGAATTGTTACTAAAATATAATCTTCATTTTTAGCAACTAAATTAAATTTCTTTTTTATGTGCAAGAATACATCATAATGAAGATCTCCGCTTAGAAAAATCTTATCATTTGGGTAACCTTCTTTTTTCAAGTTTTGAACATGCTCTTTAGTAAAGCAAATATTAAGATTTGATAAGCAATCTGCGATGATCCTGTTTGTTTCCTCTGGATTTTTTGGATTATTCCCTCTTACACCCGCTTCCAAATGGTAAAAAGGTATATTCAATCCATTACAAGCAATAGCAGCAGACATTGTAGCGTTTACATCACCATAAATGATTACTAAATCTGGATTATAATCTATTAATGTTTTTTCTATTTCAATAATAGTTTTCCCTCTCTGATAACCTAAAGAGCCTGAACCTACATTAAGATAATAATATGGTTCAGGAATATTTAATTCTTCTAAAAAGATTTTTGACATTTGGTAATCATAATGTTGTCCTGTGTGAAGAATTCTCCATTCGATTTCATTGTGATGGCTATTTTTTTCTAAAGCATGCTGTATTGCAAATTCTTTTATAAAATTTGGTCTTGTTGCGACAACAGATAATATTTTCATTTTACATTAACCTTCGATATAATTTCAGTAATCTTAACTTTGAAAATTCCCAATCATGTTTTTCCATAATTTTTTTTATATTATTTAAATAGGTCTTCTCTGATATATTTTTTACCTCTATAATAGCATTTTTAAGCGATTCAACAGACCCAGATTTATAATATGGGAGATAATTTCGAGTTAATTGGATTATATTAACCAATTTTGGAACAATTACTTTTTTTTTGAGCAATAAATATTCAAAAAGTTTATTTGGTGTATAGAGTCGATATAAAGGAATATTTGAAGCCAAAACTAAACAAATATCTGCGATACTAATATATTTATAAACTTCATTGGGCTCAACTGCCTTTAAAATTCTGATTTTTGATTTTAATGAATGTTTTATAATTTTTAGTTTGCAATGTTCTTTATATTCTCCATCTCCTAATATCAATCCTTTATATTCATCAGATAAATGATTGTCCTTAAATAAGTCAATAAAAATATCTAAATCTCTTCTTTTTGCTATCAATCCTTCATAAAGTATTATAATATCTGTTTTTTTAAAACCTAACTGTAATTTTAATTGTGATAATTCAAAATCTTTAAAAAATTGTCTTTTTTTCCCATTTAATTGAGAATTATTATCGATACTATTTCCAACCACCGCTATTTCCTTTTTAGGTAAATTATTTTCAATATATTTTTTCTCTAATTCATTAATAACGATAATACCATCGATATATTTCATATTGACTAGTTCTAATACTGAAAGAAATTTGAAGAAGATTGATTTTTCATTTTTATCAAAAATTGATGAAATAGATAGAGCTAAAGGTTCATGTCGATCCAAAATTATCTTTTTTCTGAACAAGACTTTAAATAATAAAAAAGGAAATGTTAAAAAATCAGGGGGATTATGTATATGAATTATAGAAGATTTTAGCAATATCTTTGTTTTTTTAAACATTAAAAAAAAAACACCAATAAACCCAAATAGATAATTTAAGATATATTTCAAAGATTTTGGAAAGTTATAATTAGAAAAATTAATAAATATTCGGTGTATTGTAAGCGAACTATCAAACTTTTCATATTCTGGTTTACATTTTTGCTTATAACAAAAAATATTAATATGTGAATTTAATTCTTTAGAAATTGAAATAGATTCTCGTAATATTCTAACATCTGGGTAATTACTAAGAGAAATCATAGAAATTTCCTTCATAATTTTTTCAGTAATACATAATTTTAAAAGATTCCTTGAGAATCAATAATATTTTTTATGAAAATTTAAGGATCTGATCCGATAAATTTTTCCAAATCTTTTTTCCGACGAAAAAATAGATCTGTATTTTTCATTCTGAAGAAAACCTAAAATTTTCAGAGACATCCAATGAAATACAAAATTGATTGGGTATGTTTTCTACGGATAATGAATTTAATTACCGGATATCGAGAACGCAGATTATTTTTGATCTAACTTATCAATTTTCTACAGAAATTGAATCGTGAATGAAAAATTCAATCTTTTTTTCCGAAACCTTTACAAAGGAGTGAAATTTATTGTATTTGCCAAAATACACACGCACCCAAAGGTTAACCAAGAAAGTTGTCCCCAATTATCTTTATCCTTGCATCTGCTTTAAAAGAATCGAAAGTTTATTCTCTTATTATTTTAGATCTAAAACTCAAGAGTTTATAACTTAATGAAATTCGCAATCATTTGAAAATCAACCATAGTTTTTAGATTAGCCATAGAAAGCTCCGAAAATTGATAATAAAATAAGGTAAAAAATCGATAAATATAAATCAATACTATGATGTAAAAGTTCTTCCGCGAATCAAGATTGCAGAAACGGATGAAATATACCAAGGTCATGATGAAATTAACATCGGTATTGTTGATAAAGAATCGAATTATCTCGTTGCACTTCAGCAGAATAATTCTAAAAATAAAGTATATTTTACTCAATTCGTTGCACCATTTCGTGATTTAATACCTTCATATCAAGTCTGGATTATTGACGGATTGAAATCTTATAATGGGCCATTAAACATGTACTTCTCAGGAATTCTGCATATTTTTTGTCATGTACATACCTGTAGAGATGTGAGAAAAGCCCAAGAACCCTACAACCGGAAAGCGTGGAAAATTTTTTAAAAAATAAAGAATCTTAAGAAGATCTAGCAATTTTTATTATTTTAAAGATTTTTGATTTTTCATATCATCAATATTCCAATTTTGCATATTTATCTCTTTTTTAATATAGTCGGGCGTTTTGAAGGAATATTACTCAAAAAACGATTTAAAATGAAGGAAGATTTGAATTATGACTATATTTTTTTAGTTTATTGAAAATTGATGTAAATTCATATTATATTATTTGGTAATGATTCGTGATTAAACCAAAAAGTTAATTAAAGCCCACTGATCGAATATCATTGATCTGCTAAAAGGGGCACGTATGTTTATATTAAAGTATTCTAGAAAGCCAAATATTGTTCAACATTAATTTTTGGACTATGTTCAACCGCCAATAAAGATAATTTTCGATATGTCAAATCCAGCGGAATATAGAAAAGGAAGAAAGATACTTTATCCTCAAAAACCTCCAAAGAAATGCGGACGTAAAAAACGAAGATTATTTGGTAGAGTAACATGTCTTTTTGATTACTTTGTGAAGGGCAAATCAACAGAAATGAAAGTATGTTATCTACTTCGATTTCCTCGCTATCTACGAGCACCTTCAGAAGAAAGAAAAGTGTATTTCAGCCAAACAGATGCCGCATTATATTGGGAAGTACGGAATTTTACAGGGTTTTATGATGACCTATTTCTCACGCAAGATTTATCATATTGGGATGAGTGGGAGACCATACTAGAAAAAAGTGGAAATTTACGAAATATTACCTGTTTGCACGATATGTTTATTTATGAATGTTTGCGGATTCATTTAGGAATTGAGCATTATTCTAAATTCTGGCGTATTTTGTCAATTTTTAATCCTACTGCGATTTTTCCGCTTTTAAATTGTCTCAATTTTGTTCCTACTGTGCAAGATTTCAGTGATTTTTATCATAATACACCTTTAGATGTATTTAAAGAGTATTTCTTTTCATTAGTCAGGCAACTTGTCAATCGGAGAATAATCACTTATAGAATTCTTATTTGGGATTGTCAATTTGTACATTCTAATTCGTCTGACTATAAATCATCCAAATCAAAATTTTATTCAGACAAAGATGCAAGATTGGGAAGACATAATAATAAATTTTTAGGGATAGGCTATATGGCTTCAACTCTCTATGCCTTTTGCGGCGATATTATCGCACCGGTGTTCTGTTTACACTTTCTTGCAAATGTGAATGATAAAAAAATTTTTTATGAAACTATGATTTACTTTTTCATATTGGTAAAGCAACCTGTAAAAGTAGTTCTAGGTGATAGAGGTACTTATTCAATAAAGAATCTGCAATTATTGGCTCAGCATGGGGTAATTGGAATGATTGGAGCGACAAAAAATATTAAAAAGCATAATATTGTTAAATTAGAAAATAATGTGTTAATAAATCGCGATTTCGTTCCTTCTTCATGGTCCAATGATGATTTGCATAAGCTTTATGATATAAGAACCTCGATTGAGCACCAATTTTCTCATAACACGCTGGTTTACAATGCCAGACGTGTCAATGTCCGCGGAATTGCGGATATAGGTAAGTATAGATATATGATTCTTTGCTTAGATTTGCTAAAAATAATTGCATGTCATAAATTGGGTCGTGGCGATTTGTTCCAGCATCATACAGCGTTTTCTCAAATGAGAGGTGGATATATTGCGCATATGCTACGAATGACATTTGAATCTCAAGGATATAAGTTATTAAAGCAAGAACCACATTCGAAAATCCGACAAAAACAAAAATAGGATAAACGTAAATATCGAGGTAAAAAATAAGTAGAAAAAATCAAAAAGTCTTAATTGAGAGATTTACCTAGATCCTCTTAAAGAAAAGCAATATATCATACGAAATCGAATCAAAAATAACCAAAATCAAGGCCTTCTTCTACAATAAGAGATTGAAAGAATTTCATTTGAACAGGAACAATTATGTAAAGTGCAAATATTAAAAAGATATTCAAAAACAAGAAAATGTCAAAAAATTCGGCATAATAGAGTAAAGATTTGATTAGATTAAGAAGTACAGTATGAAGATGTAAAAAGCAAATAAAAAAGCAAGAAGAAATATTTGAAATACGGAATAAAAAAAATAGAAGAAGCCGAAAAAACCTATTCAAAACAAAAAACTGTTGCTCTCTAAACAAGGCGAATAGCCAAACGATTTAAAGACCTTTTAGATTGTTATTAAACAGAATTCGGAGTAAAAAAGCAAAAGTTCGACGAAATTCTTTCCCACTCTCAATATTCTTTAGTAAAAAAACTTAAAAAAATTTTAGATAATAATAAAAAGATATTTAGCGATAAAAACAAAGCCATTCATAAAATTTTGACCCCTAATCAGATAAATACAAATATTATCGAGTCGATTTTTAGGGGATATCGGAATTTCTACAAGAAATATCGAAAAATGGTAAATATCAAATATTCGCGGGCGGTTTTCGAATTGTTACGCCTTCATCATAGCCTTTATCTTCCGTTTACAGGTCTAAGCAAGGAAAAATCACCAATTATAAGAGCGGGAATTACCACTAAATTCAGAAACAGTTTAGATCGATTATATGGAAATTTACTTTAATTTGAATTCTTCAAAATATTTATTTTTCTTGTATTTCCTTAAGAATTGAGGGTAAACAATAGTTGTTTTCTCTGTTTATCGTAAATAAAGAAAATTTGTGAGATATTAAGGTAAAATTGATTAAGTATTAAATCGAAAAAAAAGAGATTCAAATATTTCTTATTGAATCAGTTCCAAATTTAAAACACTTGTCTTATTACTTTAATTTTTCTTTCATATAGATTTTAAAAATAGGCTTGAAGTTCACCACGCATGTCAGAAATTAAATCGATGGGCACAAAAATTCTTAGATTTTGAACCTCGTGTATATAATGACGGAAGAAAATCACGAGCTTTTCCCCATCAAACCACTATAAATGATTGGTTATGTACTCAAAATATCTAGAATGTGGAGGATGTTTATCGTATCGTGTTTGAAAAGATGATTCGGATGGTATTCCTGTCTGATCGCAAAATGCATCTGGTTGTCCTTGAATTTGATTTAACATATCTCGGATATTGGGGAAAACGCAGAGATTCAATGATCAAAGGCAGTAAAATGGTAAAAGGCACGCGAAGAATACGTCATTATCATGGGGCAATGATTCATGGACTTCATAAATCTCTCTTTATTGGATGTCATCATGTAGCACTCAGAGAATCCAAAATACCATTTATTATTAAAATTGCAGATTGGTTGATGAAATTGGGGTTAGAAATCAAGGTTTGTGTCATCGGTCGAGAATATTATCGGCACAATATATTGAAATCGTTTAAACAACGGAATATTGAGGTAGTAACTCCTGTAAAGAATTACAAGCAACTTCAATCTGCAAAAAATGCCTATATTTCAGGTTTAAAAGGACGAATTCAACAATTTAAGCTTGGTACTAAAACACAGAAGAACGGAAAAGGAAATTTGATGCGATGCTGGGTTCATTTGTATGCTAGAGGAAAACAAAAATTAAATGAATTGAAAACTGCCTATCGGCAAGAAAATCTAAGTTTAGCAGAAGCGACACTGCAATTATATGGTCTAATCACTACAATCGCTCCGCAATACCATTCTAAATCTTTCGTGTATAGGATAAAACGATATTGCAAAATGAGGTGGTAAATCGAAACAGGATTTCGAGATCTTGATATCCACAAAGGACTATAGCGTTCAAATGAAGACGGAACGCGATTACTTGGTGAAATGGGTAAATATTTGCTGTTTAATTATTGGCAAATCGAACGAGATCAAATTTTACCGAATCCCCAAATGACGTTCCAAGAATACCGAGATTGGTTAGTAGATGAATGTTCCCAAACAATTAATCTATAAGTTCAATAATTTTTACCAAAATCATTTGGTGGGATTAGAAAATCTAAAAAAGGTTAATTCATTAGGAATTAAGAAAAAAAATAGAATTGTCGATATTTTGATGAATTTTCAAATGGAAGGATCAATTAAAATTCATTAGTTTTTTTCGTTATCTTTTAATCTTTTTTCACACCAGTAACCCCAGCAAAGGAGAATTAATTATTTGATTTCTTAAGAAACTACATTGGAAATTATGCCGAATATTCACAAAATCTATAAGATTTGGATTATTCTGATAAATTATTAACGTACGAATACGCCGTTCTACACTTTCAGCAGTTTTTGGGCCGGAAAGCACTAAATATTTCGAAAGCAAACTATTTTTATGCTCTGCCAAATTATTTTGTATGTAATTTTTAACGTAAAGATTTACAACTTCTCCTAACGCTGCTGATACAGCAGGAGAAATTTCTTTACCGATCTGTACCGTTTTACGGTACGGATCAACCTTTGCATATCCGCGTTTATCTTTATTGAACACAGTTCGAAATCCTTTTCTGCCGCGTTTTTTTCGTATTTTAAGCTTTGATTTCTTCTTATTTTTCTTATTTTTAACACCTTTCGGTCTTCCTTTTTTCTTTTTTGCTGGAAAATTTAAGTTTTCGGTCATTTCCATGTAATAATATTCCTTTGTCGCTCCTTTTTTGACAAAATCCGATTTAATACCAATTGTTGTGATTTGTCTAACATTTTTTTTGTGCTTATCATTATCAATCTAATTCGATTTTGTCGCCGTTTCCAGAGGGGAGAATTAAATTCCTTCAATAATTTCTTTGATTCATCTCATCCAAACGAAATTATTTTTACTACTCCTGTCTATCGACAATAAAGGGGATTAATTTAAAAGCTAAGCTTTCTTCCTCAAAATTATGACAAGTAATCTTTATGGAAATTCATCGGTTGGAGCCGATATCGGAAAAATCAATCCCAATCATATTAATCCACGGCTATTATAAGATATTACGGAAATCATCAATCCTATCATTTCCTCGACACTGTCTAAAAAAAAGGAGCGGTTTTTCAAACGCTGCATTTATTATCTTGCAAGTTTAAACCCTCCTCTTAACTATATCGCCCAATAAGATCGCAAATTGGATGGAACATAAATGTCAAGAGAAAAACATATGTTTTCAACGTTATCAAACGCTTGAATTCGCAAATAAGAAGAAACGCCGCTTCTTTCCCGACCAACCATCTTTATCTAGGTATCTAAAAGGACTGGATAATTCAAGATATATGGAGGAGTTCTGGAATCTGGTCCTATTTGCCCATGCATTATATTTAAAAGGAATTAACATGCTTGAAAAGAATATTAAATTAATTGCGGACTATACAGACGAGGCTTGTAAGAAAAATAAGGATGATCCCTATTGTTTTGGCAAAAAAGATGGGAAAACAAAGTATAAAACCTTGACATTTTCCATGATTTCTGGGAGTCTTCATCAGGTTATCGCAAACTTTAAGATAAAAAAAAGACAGGACACGCTCCCACTCTTTGAAAAAATAATCAAAACCCTCTGTAATAATGACTTCAATATTATATATATGCTCATTGATAGAGGATTTTATCGCAAACGGCTTTTATCTTTTATATAAAAGCAAGGTATCGCTGTGATTATGCCCGGGCGAAAATGTGCACAGACTGCTAAAAAAATATTGAAATATTTGAAGAATACAAGGAAAAGATATTGTAAGGGCTTCCTAAAGTTAAGTTACGTTAAAAAAATCGGCTATCCGATTTTGAACTTCGATCTGTTATTGGTTGCAAAAAGAAATTATACCTTATCAAGAATTAAACGTGATCTAAAGTCAAATAAAATTACGTTTGATGATGCAAGTAAGCGAATCTTTCTGCTAATGGTTATTTTTGGAAGAAATGGTGGAGTTAGTTCCCTTCATGGTAATGAATGCCATATCCGAGATCTTTATTGTCAGCGGTGGTTGATTGAGATCGCCTTTAGGGAGATGAATAGGCTTGGGATTTCCAGTAGGACGCAAAACCGAAATATTCGACTGGGAATCATGGGTGCCATATCGTTTCTTTACAATATCTGGCAGGTAAAACGTAATCTAATCATAAAAGAAGAGCCTTCAAGTGAGGCGTTGGAATTGGATGAATTTCGGGGAAGATGCTACAATAAGCGGTATCCACAGTATATTGGTTGTTTAGGAAAATTAGGTAAAAACATTAAGAAAATAAAAACGTAAAAGCGAGGAAAGAAAGATTTTAAATTGAATGACATAGATAATGACTTATACCTTTTAACAACGACATTTTCGGAAGGTTTTTTGTGTTTATACATAATTAAGGTTATTGGGCGTTTTAAGTTCTTAACACAAGCAAGGGTGCCACTCCAAGCATCTGCTGTGATTATCTCTATCAGTTTCGAAGAGTTTTTATTCACTTCTAAAAAAACGTCTCGAATATCTTCCCATTTACGCGTTTCTGAAACTTTAAGCCCCAAAACTTTATGTGTCGCATATCCTGTTGCCATAATTATATAATTAGATTTTCCGTTTATCTTCAAAAATGTTTAATCAATTGATATTACCCGCTCTTTTTACGGTTGATCAACCAGATTATCAAATCCATGGTGATGATCCAAGGCATTCTGGAGTTTTATATTAAGATATGTCATTAAACTCGGGGATATTGCATAGTTTTTGGCAATATTTGTTAGTTTTCCTTCAGATTTAAATAATTTCGATATAATTTCTTGTAAATATTTCTGAATGAACATAGAAATGAATGAGGAACTGTATATTGTAAATTATTTTCCGCCTTTTCCGTAATTTAAGAAATAATAATCAGGATTTTTGCATCGGTAACTTTGAATTCGAGTATTTCCTCTTTTTCTTGTTCCATCCTCCCTAATATTATCTGATTGACATGTAGGGCAGCAGATTGGAATTGATTTAAGAGTTTATGATGCGCCATCATCAGTTTCTACTTCAAAACCTCGTGTGATTTTGGTTTTGGGCATTCTCGGACGACCTACCATAATAAAACAAAACTATCTTGTGATTTAAACTTAACGGAAATTGAGTAAATTATAATGATATTTGTAAATATGTCTGTATTAAAGAACTTGATGAAGTAAACTCACCAATATTTGAAGAATTCATAAAATTGAAAAGGATTATCAAAAAGATTAAAAGATATAATTGATCCTTGTTTTTAAAAATTCATCGATATTTTTTAATATTACAATAAAAAAATATTTAGACTTATTTCCATAATTTAGGGACAGAATTGATTATTGAAATGATTTCATTGAATTTATCCCCTAAATCTACAATGTTTAAATACCATTTAATGCTTTCATATCTAGGTTTATTCTCGTCTATAACAATCTTTAATGCTTCTTCTCTCGATAATAATCCTTCGCGTATTTGATTCGATCTAAAAGTATCACTTTCAGTAAAGCCTGCTATAGTGTGATAAATATAATTATAGAAAGAAGCGGAGCCATCTCCAATCCGCCATGTAGAAGAAGTATCACTCGCAGTTTCCCAATTATATTGTGAACGTAAAGTATTTACGATTTCTTTTTCATCCCATGGAATATATGTATAGAGTCTAATGTAATCTTTTTTTGAATAATAAAAAGATTTAAATGCGAATATATTATCAAAAATTGTTGAATTAATATATTTTGGATTTGAAATATAATTTTTTAAATAATACTTCATCAAATTAATATTCATTTTATTTCCTTTATATTCAGGAGGAATATTACAAAAACCTGTTTTAAAATATGTTGTTTCTAATGAATTTGTTCCTAAAAATACTAGTTTTACACCTAAATGTTCCTGTACTTGATTGGCAAAATAATACCATTGTTTATCACCAGCCATAAAAAGAGGAACCATACCTAAATCTGGCTTTTTTAACCAAGCGATTATGTTTTTTTTTATATTATTGCGTTTTTTTCTAATATCTGCAGATACTAGTATGTGTTCCAATCCAAGTTTCCCACACATTCGTTGGATATTTCTTCGTGCTAGATCTGTAACCATCCCCCAATCATAAGTATAAGTTACGGGATTCATTTTTAAAATTTTTTTAACATAATGCACCATATAGCAGCTATCTCTTCCTCCACTTAACATAATTAAACAATCTGGAGTTCCATTATTACTGCGGTATTTTTCAATTTTTTGAAATAACGATTCTTCTCCTTTGAATTTACGCTTTTCATAGTTCTCGCAATAATTGCACACTCCTTCATCATTAAATTTTATAAAAGGAAAGGTGAAAGGTAATAGACATTTTGTACAGCGTTTAATGTTATATATATCATCTTTATCTTTAGTTAAAAGAGAAGGGTCATCATTTTCATTTTTGATATTGTTGATTACTGAGTGAAATGCAACATTTTTTATTCCTATTTCGCGATGATCTTTGATTTTTTTGATTTTTTCATTAATAAAATTAAAATCGGTATATGATTTGAAATTATCCTTAAGATTGAACGAAACAACAATATCTTTCTTTAAATTAATTAATTTTGCTTCATTGGGCTCAAGGTGTTCAATCTTGAGACCAGCAGTTAAGTTTTTAAATTTTTTGGTAAGTTGTTGCAATATAAATTTTTCAGATGCAAAAATGATATAATTTTTATTAGTGTTATGGATATAATATAAATTTCCATTATTAGTAGAGAAAAGTATGAAATTACTATCTTTAAATGCCGAAACTATTGTAGCAGTTCCTTCAATCTGAGAGTAAGCATACTTCACAGATTCAATAATTGAAAAATTATTAGATAGATGATTTTCAATAAGTTTCATTAAAATTTCAGTATCAATTTGTAAATTTCTAGTTAAATTTGGATTTTGTCTCCATAATTCTGATTCATTTACAATGATACCATTGTGAATAGTTACCATTTTTTCTGAAATCACTGGTTGGTTATTTTCATGAATTTCATCAGAACCGTTAGTCACAAGTCTCGAATGTCCAATAATTGAAAATAACTCGTTATTATCAAACTGATTTTTTATATTCAGTTTCAATATACTATTAACTTTTTTATTTTTTAATAGTTCATGAGCGCTAATATTAGATTTTATGATTTCAATTAAATCTGGCTTGATTAGTGCTAAACCTGATGATTCTTTTCCTCGCGATTCAGAAAGGAGCATTAATTTCTTTAAAATAGATAAAATATTATTTTCCTTTATTGATTTGTTGTTCCCCATTAAAATACCAAATATACCACACATATTTTTTATACCTTTTAGATCCTTCTATATATTTACAGTATAAATAGAAAAGTTAAGATCAAAAAAAAATTGTTTAGGTACAATTAATTATTCATGTCTATTCTGTGTAATAACAACGCTAAAATCGTGTTTTACATTTTTTTGAGAGATATGAATATTCTTAATCTATTTGTTAGAATTACTTTTTTAACAAATAGTCTTCAAGGTTATAATACGACCGAATTAAATCGCCTTTAATCATTACGCATGAAGAATCGAGCAAGTTTTAAAGGGGAAAGTAGAAATATGATATGAACACATGATATCTCTACAGACTCGGACGATTCCCCAATCGACCGACTGCTCTTTCCCTCTAGAGATCTCTTTGTTTTAGATGAATTTAAAACTTTGGTGAATCAGCAAGTCAATCAATTGGGAATTGCCAATAGATTCCGTCCTCGGCTCTATGAATATGCTGGCTATGTAATGGTGAAATTATATGCACTTGCCCGCCAAATATCAGTTCATATTGCCGCAGAGGGTTTAAATGACTACCTTGTTAAATATTTCAAAAACAAATACAATTTATCTCCAAAGATTTTTAAAGATACTAAACGGAAACGACGATTCGTGCCTCATCAAACCGATGTTGACAAGTTTTTCCGCTGTTTAACTGCAAATGAAGTACAAAATCTGTTCGGAAAAATACTTATGGCACTTTGTCGGAAAATTGCTCGACATTATGGGTTATCCTAAAAATGGCGGTTCTTAGTTGATAACACAGAGTTTCCTTATTATGGAAAGACGCAGACAGCGTTTGAACAGAAATCTTTTAAGCCCCATATGGGAACAAAAAACAGTACGTTTATTTCAGGGACATGTAGTGCATTGTCAGAACATTACTCTATTTACAGATTTCTATTTACTATAAAAAGGAAAAGGACGTTGGCTTTCCATTCCAAATTCTGTTGATTGGCTAAGATGGAATGAATATAACTTTAGTTATGGTTTGATGGATCGAGAATTTTATCGAGTTCAATTGGTTAAAGCGTTGAAAGATAAGAAAGTCCCGATTATTATGCCTTCTAAAAAATATGTCCATATAAAGCGAATTATCAGGAATTATTTAATCGGAAAAGGACCTTTGGTATCGAAATACTTATTCAAGCAAAAATCTGGCGCAAAACCTTGGCCAACTTCCGTTAATTTATATATTGTTGTGGTCGGTCATGATAAGCAAGCTGCTTGGGAAATACGGGATCAGCTGCTTAATGGGAAGATTTGCTATGATGAAGCTATAAAGCAACTATCTGCCTTCTTTACAACGCTTGAACCTTGGAAAAATGAAAAATCTTGGGAAAGATGGTTAATAAAGACATATAAAATTAGATGGAAGCAAGAAACTGGCTTTAGCTCATTAAACAAAATACACAAACAATTTCGATATCGAAATCCGATTGTACAATTAGCCGAATTATATCTTCGGGCACTAATTCATAAAAGTTGGCAATTCTATCGAAATAAAGGATTGAAAAATCATAAACATCATCAATGTCTGACCCTTTTTCAGTAATAGATGAGCATAATTGAAAAAATCGAATCAATTTTCTTACAATCATGGGAGGAACGATATAAGAATATACAAAAAGGAAAAATGCAGCCATATTTTGAGAGATAAAATATAACCTTAAAGACTAAACAGGAGGTTATCCGACAAAATTTCTTTTTTTTATGAAACTTTAAAAATATGGAATCCTATTTTTATTTGAATTTATGAATAGAACGGCTTATTTTGGTGCATAAATTCCTGAAGATTACCAATAAATAATATTCTATGGATTTACTCAATCTAGGGAACCTATAAATAAGATATATAGAGAATATCGTATCGCTAAAAGGATACACCAGAATTTGGAGCATATTAGCAGCTGATACTGATTGCAATAGTTCAAAAATTATTTGCATTGAACCGTGGACAAATTTTGACAATTATCTTTTCAAATTACACACCTAAATTGAGAAAATATTTATTAAAATTCAATTCTACGCTCTATTCCAGAAATTGGTCATTTCCACGATTAAAAGATATCGTAGAAACCATGAAAAGCAAATTTGACACTTTAATGGATAAATTACTCGATTATTTTTATGTATCCATCGGTGAAATCGCTCGTAAAAATTATAAAACTGCTTCTAAAGAATTAAAAATAAAAATGACACCTCCAATTGAGATATTCATCGATATTTTTCCACATTCTAAGATTTATCCATTCGTTGACGTCGAAAAGCGGGCAGAAATAATGCCTTATTTCAATGCTCGGACTTATATGCACATAAAACAAATTTCAGGGATTACAGAATTGATTGGTGAAACAAAAACAATCAAAATGCAAAAAAACAATCTTATTTTCGAGCTTGCACGAATTTTGGGGTTCATCACGGGCCCACCGATGAGAAGTAAATTTTTTACTAGTATTAGATGGATCGAAGAAAATATTGATAATTTTGATTATTTATTAGATTTAAAACTTATTTCAGAGGAAATCCATGAATTTAGGGCGATTTCTATAGATAGTACTAATATTTCACAAGATAAAAGGGACAAATCAGCATCAAACGGGCACGGATCTCGTGGAAAATTTTTCGGTCAAAAATGCTCAATCGGATGTGGCTTTAACTGCATTCCGATAATCGGAATTACCAAAGCAGGAAATACTGCAGACGCCGCTTTTTTTAATGATACGGTAGAATACATCCAAAATCTGGCATTATTAACGAGAAAAGATGTCTGGGCGATAACAGCCGATGCTGGCTACAGTTCTACTTACATCATCGAAGATATAAAAGTAGCAGATTCGATACTATTCATCGAGATAAATACCAGACAATCCAAACTTCTTAAAAAATTGAAAAATGTAGGTGCAAAACTCCAAAAATTATCAAAAATGGCGATTAAAAAAGGTTTAAGTTCTGAGGAACGGAGAGCATGGATAAAAGATACAAAACAATATTCTAAAAATGCTGGAAAATTCATTTCATATGACGAAAAAAAAAGTCCTTCCAAAAATTCTTTCAAAATATGAATTGAGAGCATAACGCCGCGGATTGAGCAAAATGGAGCAGTCAAAAGAGAAAAGATTAAGAAAAAAGCCCATAAACATACGTCGAGAAATTAAAAAAAAAAAATGGCTCATATCCCGATAAAATAATTGGGTTGACAGTGATTCCTTATGCGACAATTAAATAGTTTTTTAGTTTATCATATCCGTAGACAGAACGAGGGTATTAACGGAATTAAGAAAAAACGAGGGAACCTGATTGGCGATGGTCAAAAAACAACATGGAATCCTTTATTGATAAGGGTCAATAGCCGTATTCGGGCGAATATTGCATTTTATAAGGCGATTGCACTGGTAAAACTTATGATGACTGATGAAAAGGTGCGCTATTTATGTCGAATTTACAATTGGACTTTAGTGCATTGTTATTTTTTCTTTTTTGATCAAAAGTTTTTGTCGGATTGCTCCCGACTGAACAAAAAAAGAAGTCTTTGTGAATATGCTTTTATAAATTTTCTGGGATTCCTAATAGCTTTGAAGATGAAGTATTTAATAAAACATTCTGACGTTTTTATAAAATATTTTCCAAATTTAATGAACGACTTGCCTTTTGTTCGTTGTGAAATCAATATAGGAATTTCTGCAAATTTGTAAAAAGGCATTACTCGAAATAATACTTCTTGAATCGTAGAATATGTTGCATTTAAATCTAGTTCCTTTATTACTTTTTTCGACATTGCTCTAAATCCATTTGAAGGATCAGTAATTTTTTTTAGAAATAAAACCGTATATAATTTACTCATTAGGATAGAAAAAAATTTTCTAGCAGTTGGCATGTAATATTGGTATTTAAATCGATTTCCGATAACGAAATCAAATTTTTGATTTATTATTTTATCTATAAGCGCTGGGATGTCAGCTGGATCATGTTGACCGTCTGCATCCATTGTAATTATTACATCAAAAGAACGTCTTTTGCAATAATAAAAACCTGTACGAACTGCTGACCCATTACCTAAATTTTTAAGATGAGAAATAAGAGTAACATCGGAGAAAGACCTAACAATTTTAGATGTATTGTCTTTGGAACCATCATTGATGACAATTATATCTAAAAAAGGACTAAGATTGCGATTAATTCTTTGTATTGTAGTTTTAATTGTGTATTCTTCATTATATGCAGGAATTATTATCGCAATGCGAATATTTGGAAATAAATATTGGTCAATTTGAGTTTCTGAGGGATAATTAGAAGTATTAGCAGATTGTAAACAAATATGTTGCATTATTTTTTCTTCTCTCTTATAGGACTACTTTTTTGAAATAATGAATTATTTAATAATAATATTTAAAAGAATTTGAATTACTGTATATGTAGGTAATTCGAAGGTTTTTAAAAATATTTGGTTCTTTTTTTTTCAGTCTTTAAGGTTATATTTTTATTTCATAAAAAATAACCCCCTTTTTTTTTGTAAAAACCATAAATTTTCCATGATATTACATTTCATATTTCTTAAGATTATGCTTGAAATACGTAATAGATAAACAGACAGAGTCGTTTTCCACATTTTCTGATTCAATCGTAATTGTTGCTTTCGGTAATACTGCCAGCAATTAAATATATAGGCACGAAGATAAAGTTGAGCAAGTTGCGTAGTTGACTTATGATTTCGGTAAGATGTGTGGATCTCATTAAGCATTCTAAAGCATGTTTCTTCAAACTATCGTTTTTTATATGTCCTTGAAAACCATCGGCTCCATCGGGCTTGACTTTTATGGGGACGGAGCATTGTGAAGAATCCTTCAATTTCTTCCATTATTTGATCAAACTTTATTTTATTTTGAAGGAATTTTTGACGGAGTTCTTTTGCTAATTGATTTTTATGTGCAGTTAAGATTAAATGCATATATACTGAACTCGGCTAAGATTTTGTTCCAGATTTCTGAGAAAAGAAATATTTATCCGAAATCGGGCGTCTTTCTAATAAAAAATCGCTGAACGCCCTCTTGACACGCTTGAAACGCTTGGTATGCATTTACACAGGTAATTTTTGTGATTTTAATTCATTAACGAGAGCTGTACGGTAAAATTCACGATCCATTAACATATAGCTTAGGTTAAGCACTTGAAATTTTAACCATTTTACACCGATACCAATATGTTTTGAGCGATATTAACCATATCTGAGCAATCTAAACTCAGAAAAAAGTGTAAGTCCACAACATTGAAGAACAAACCCTTGGAACAAACGAACTTTACAGGTTCTTGGTTGTTTTTGTGTACCAAGCTCAAATGACGGTTGAAGCATTCCATAGTAAGGATATTCGGTGCTATCAACCAGAAGGCGCATTTTTGAACCTTTGTTCTCTTTACTTCGGATTTCCCTGTTAACTCGATTTAAAAGGTTTCCGAAGATGAAATGAATGCCTATTTCGGAAAGCAACCTAAAGAATTTGTCCACATCCGCTTGATGGGGTACCAAGCGTCGTTTTCGGATCCCATCTATAAACTCATTTATTTTTAAAAATTTTCTTTTGCAATCGTGTCTGACAAAATAATTATTAAGAAATTCTGAAGCATATGTTGTAGATTGCTTAGCTACTATCGCATTAAGCATAACAACTATAAAATCCAAGGACGAATAAAGCCTCGGTTTGAATATCTTCACGATTCCTGTTTGACTCACCATACTTTCCACATAAAATTTAAATTCTCCGCTGAGAAACAAATCTTGAGGGAAAGTTGGGATGGTCGATTGATGAATCGCCGCTCCCGTAATTGATGACACAATGTTTCAATTATAAATTCTCCTTTCCCTTCAAAAGCGTTTCTGTTCTCCATTATTGACGATTTTAATCGGCGCGTCTATAACCTTGAAGACTGTTTTTCAATTAACTTTGTTCTGGATTATGGTTTTTATAAGTCAGAGAGAATTGGTTATGTGCAAATATTATGATAGAATAATAATAATTCAATTAAATTTTGTATTGTATAACTAAGCATTAAAAGAAAAATCGAACTAGTAAAATAAGAGATAATTATATTTATTAATGTTATACTAAATGAAATTAAAGTATAAACAGTAATCTCATGATATTTTCCAAGAGCATTCATTTTTCCACGCAGATAGGATCCAATCAGCAATGGAATAGGCAAAAAAGCCATTGGAATGACTAATTTTTTAAGATAATTTCCAGGTAATTTTAAAAATGTCATAATCAAAATTAAAATATTTGAATTGATTAAAATGATACTAAAAATAATCAATGTAGGTACTAAAAACCACAGAACTATTAAAATAAATTTATTTATTACCTTCTTATTAAATGAAAAATTATCTGCTTTGGTAACATTTGCGATCAGAATATTCGAGCCCACAATTGAAAAAATCGATATAAAATATAATGCAAAATCAAATTGCTTGAATTGTTCTTCTTTAATGATTAATGATGCAATAAATATCACGAGAAAATTGACTAATTTCCTGAAAAAACCATTAAATGATAACAAGATAGATTGTTTTATTATTCTGAAAGATTTTTTTAATTTTGATTTTAATTCTAACCGAAATATTCTAAATTTTATAGTTCTCCATAAGGATGGCACTAAGAATTGAATATTTAAAAAATAGAAAATCTGTGAACTTCCATAAAAAAATAATAAAAGTTTAGTTGAAATTATTGATTTGTTAATAAAAAAAGTACAACTATAAGATATCAACCTAAAAATTTGGGGGAATATTGAGATAATAGCTGCCCATTTTTGGTCTTTGGGACTTGAAGCTCTCAAATTAGCAATATAAAATTCAGAAAAGGTCCTAAACATCAAAGCTATTGGAAGAAATAATATTAAGTCTATATCGATAAGATCATAAAATATTAAAAAAAAAAAATAAAAAAAGGCAGCAATTGTAGAAGTTAACCAATATGATAAAGCATATTGTTGATTTATCTCAGATCTATTAATACTATCAATTCTTAATTCTCTAGTTAATAAATTTGCTGTTTGTAATGAAGCAATTACAATGAACATTTCAAATGAAGCCACAATAACAACATATGAATTATAATCATTTCCAAATATTGTTATCATTGTTAAATATTTAACTATAAACCCTGAAAGCATCATTATTATAGAAATGAATGTTAATAACAAGGTATATTTTGCAATATTTTTCTCTCGCTCCATAATAATATGAAAAAAAACACAATCATTAAGTTTTTTTATTCGAAAATTTCAAAAATAAAAATAAACTAACCCAAATTGAAAAAATCGATTAGGATTCAAAATATAAGAAATCAAATACCAAATAAATAGTCAGAAATAATATTGCCAATTTTCGATCTGTTTTGAATCTAATTGAAAACCTTTATTAAACATTTTAAAGATTGCCAATTTTTAAGTTTTTTGTTCTTTCTCTGATATATGGAGTTCTTATAAATCATCTATCCCAAATTATATTGTCACTATTCAAAAGTAGCTCATTGATTTCTTCGACCATTTATTGTCTTTCGCTAGGAATGACGAATGTGTTCAAAAAGTTTGCCTAAAAATGTTCCTAAAGTGATATCTATACTCAAAAAGGACAAATCTTTGAAGATCTTGATATACATTTTGGTTCTTATGGGAAATAAGTTTATGATTGAAATTGAGTATAGAATAAGCCAAAGATTCCTTAAATGCAAAAAAAAATGATTATATTGACATGTTTCATCTTGAAATCTAACCATTGTGGATTCTTGAGAAATATAATCATGCTCGAAAAAATTTTCATCATAGCTACTAAGCAAACTTTTTTCTACATTACCATAGTCGAATTCGAGTGCCGTTAATACGTTAAGAATTGTCTATCTCTCAGTAGGTCAATTTAGTATTTAGAAAATACAAAAAAGAGGAAAAGATAAGTTATGACTTGCCTAAAATACTAATCAGTACTTATTTTAAAAAATATCATTACATAAATCTTCCCAAAACACCATATCTCCGTTGTTTCCGCAGTATACTTATGATGATTTTGAAGTAGGAATCGTCTCCATGCTTTGCATGGGATATAGTTTAATATTTACCCAAATTTAAATGATTCTTTAACCACATCTTCGAAGTGAACGATCTTTCCTATTTCGATGAAGTTCAATCTATTCTTTCGAAGCAATGTCAAAAATTTAAAATAATATTTCTTCATGATATAATTGCCTTAGAACTCTTCAAAAGACAAATAGGACTTCAATATTAAGCAGGGTTTGCGAGAGATACTCAATTATTTCCCGCACATCCGTTTAAAAACATTATTCACAACCAATCCTACGATCTTACCCTTGAAGATATCAGTTTCATCCTAAATCAAATCTCTGAATCGTTAATCCTCAAATATTTCCATAATATTATGTAAGAAGCAATTGAATTCGGCATGAATATACCCCAAATTATCCTATGGGAAGGTCTATTTGTTGGAACATATTACAGTAATTATTATAAAGATGAAGAAGCAAAAAATGCGAATCAGTACAATGATCCCAAAGCAAGTTTCTATCGTCATAATGATCATAGAAATTGAATGGGTTATGAAGCCTCGAATCTTTATTGTTACTGCAGTTAATGGCTGCGAGTATTATCGATATATTTTGAAATGTTTGCTGCGAATAGAAATGAAAATCTGATTGTCCGGGAGAACCTATTAAACTTTCATGTGATTTATAAAAATAAGAATTGAAAATTTGTAATTATGGGCACAAGTATCTATTCAAAAAAGATACTACATCAATGTGAATAATTAGGCTTTTATCCGTTAATCTGTGCCAAAAAAAGATTAAAAAATCAACCTACTGAAGTATTAAAAAAAAGTAACTCTTTTAATACCGATTAAATTCCTTCTAGTTGGTCAGAGATAGATATTCTGAAAATCTATTCTATTTCTCTTGAAATTGAAGCTGGACAAGCGGCTAATAATATATTTTATCACAGCAAACGTCTAAATACTCGCAGAAAACAAATGACAACGATAAGTCGCTGTTTAAACTTTATTTTGATTTGTTGAGGGTGATTATTGCCGTAAAATTAGGAAAAGCTGATTTGATCATCAAAATGAGTACCTTTTCAATTACTCAGGAAAAAATGGAAAAAGAATACTGATTAAACTAGCCGGGCAAACTCATTTTCAAACCTTACAATTCTATGTATTTGATCCCCGACCAAAAGATATTTGGGACAAACGGGCAGAAACAGAATTAGAGTTAGATGGAAATGCAAAAAAATTAATTTCAATTCTTGAGTTTAGAGAATTTCCGAATTCCCATGATTCTCACTTCTGTCGTTTTTTCAGATTCTTCTATGAACTCACTTGGCACGAAACTAATGTGGGCATGGCTTTAGACACCATTTGATACGAAATCTCAACATTAATAAGAATCTTTTCCAAGATTTTCGGATCATCTCGAATAATAAAATAAGAAAGTAATAAATCTTTCCACATTTCAATCGATCTTCTTCCTCGAAAATCAATAAGTTTTTTAAGAGCACTAAACTCTTTCTCCACGAGGTTTGAGGTGATGTGGATATCGCGAAATTGCTTAAGGATTTTGTACATTGTGGCGACCACCACAGAGGAACTACCACCAAGAGCAGTTATCCAACCTCTCTTTTTATCATGATCGAAAACATGCACTTCCCATTCCTTCTTATTTGATTTTCCTGGTGGTCTGCCCTTTGGTTTTGGATTTTCACGTTTTTTCTTCTTTTCTAATTCAATAATGTGTTTTGGACGATTTTTACCACCTTTTTTTCGGCCACGCTTCATATTACCTAAACTTTCTTTGCTTGTTTTGAGTTGTCCTATAAACTAACCACCTTGCTTTGTTATTTCATTTGTAGTTTTAAAAGATGTTTTGGTAACATGAAATTGATCATAGGAATAAACCTCAATTATGATTCTCCTGTAAGGAGATTTATGAATATGCCTTATATGTGTGAGATTTTTATTCAGAGCACGGGCCACGCCGACATATACTTGAAAGCCATCCGATACTAAGAGCTGAAGGCCATATAACAATCGATTAGCACAATCCTTGACAATATCGATAATATTTTCTTTTGTCCGTTTTTTTACTAACTCAACGGCCATAATTTTGTTATTTCCACTAATAACCACAATTAGATACCATGTTTTCTTCCCAATTTTCAGAAATGTCTTATCAATGAACAAGTAATTACTCCGTCTCCTCTTCTGCTTAAAGCTTTTTGAATGTTTAACCGATTGTGTAACTGCCTGAATAATCTCCCAAAGGAGTAGAGAAGTAGTTGATTTCTTTACTTTTAATTTCCTAGATAAGGCTTTTCCACATAATCGTCCCCGTTTTAAAGATTGTGAAATAATTAAGCGAATATCTGCTTTTAAATCCTTAAAAAGATTACTTGTATGTGGATAAAACGATTTTCCACAAGTTGAACAGATGATTTGCTGAGGATTACCCTTAACACTCGTGTCATGCCCATTATATATCAATTCATGCTTCTTTTTTCCTTCAATTTCATTTGGGCAACATATAGGCACAGTATCAGAAAGAATTTTAGTTCCTAGGCTTATGTTGATTGATAATTGAAATCCATCTGTAGATAATGTCTCAATTTCACACGTTCGAGTCATAATATGGAAAGTAACATACAAAATTATAAAAATATTTCAAAATTTCGTAGATCAATATTCTGATTATTGTCGGTCATGGGAAATTGGAAATTCTCTCTTTAGAAGCAGTTTTATAATATTTACAAGCGTTTTCACCGATGGTTACATAAAAATAATCGATAAATTTGTCCATTAAGTTGTCAAATTCATCTTTCATGGTTTCTACAATGTCTTTTAAACGAGGAGATGACCAACTTCTGCAATAGAGCGTGGAATTATATTTTAATAAATATTCCTTCAATTTAGGTGCATAATTTGATAAAATAACTGTTAAAATTTGTCCACGGTTCATTGCAAATAATTTATGAACTATTGCAATTAGTATTAACTGCTGAATGTGCTCTAAATTATGATTAATCCTTTTAGCGATACGATAATTTCTAAATATCTCGTTTATAGGTTCTCTAAATCGAGTAAATCCATCGATTATTATATCTTGGTAATCTTCAGGAAAATATACACCAAAATAAGCCGATCTATTCATAAATTCAAATAAAAATAGGATTCCATGTATTTAAAGTTACATAAAAAAAAGAAATTTTGTCGGATAACCCCCATAAAATAAAGAATATAGAAATTGCGCTAAATCAAATGGTTATTAACCGTTACAACTTAAAAATTGATAGTTTATTTTATGTTCCGACAAACTTTTATACATTTTTTAAAAGTCAAGATCCTGAAGGATTGCTCCAATTTGGCCACTCTAAAGAAAATCGTAGCGGGAATAAACTCGTTAGTTATTCACTTCTTTGTGCTAGAGAATCAGGAATTCCAATAATACATGAAACATATCCAGGAAATATTCAAGATGATAAAAAATTTAAAAATGTCCCATTTGATATAGTAAAGCGATTGACTTCATTAGGCTATACTCCTGATGATGTCACTCTTGTTTTTGATAAAGGGAATCATTCAAAAGAAGCTTTTGAGGCGATTGACCAGGCAGGTTTCGGATTTATCGTTTCAGCTAGAAATTCTACACAAAAAGATCTATTACATATTCCACTTGATAAATTCATCAAAAGCATACTCCCACAGACTAAAAAACAGATATATTATTTCAAAACATCCAGAAAAATCTACAGTAATGATAGAGATGTGTATGTAGTTATTGATCCGAAAAAACAAAAAAAACAAGCCATACTTTTTGAAGAAAATTTGAAAGACAAGATATTAATCATCAATGAATTCCTTAAAACTAGCTTGAACATCAAAAAATGGCGAGATAAAGATGCAGTAAATAAAAAGTTGAAATTATTAATCGGAAAAAAGCCATATCGCGATGTAATCAAAATTAATCTACTTGGAAACTATGTAAATTTAATTTATGAGATAATAGTTGATGAAAAAGCTAAAAAACAGCACATAGAGACCTTGGGAAAAGTAATTTTATTTACAAATCGAACCGATTGGTCTCCTGAATCAATTATTTGGGGATATCGTGAACAGTACATTGTCGAACATGCTTTTCGAAATATGAAATGTCCGACTTCTATAGCTGTTCGACCTACGTATCATCATTCTGATCGAAGTATAAAAGCTCATGTCTTTATATGTGTTCTCAGCTTGCTTTTACTTTCCTTAATTCGGCTTAAATTAGCAAAAAAATCTATTTATTTTTCCTATGATGAACTGCTAGAAAATTTAAGATCTATCCGTATAATGAAAGTTTCTTCGTCTTCCAAAGCGAAGCCTTTCTGGAAATTAGAAAAAATTAGGAAAAATACATCAAGATTAGTCAAAATATTAAAGTTAACGAATATTTTCTAAGATTAAAAAAACATCCCCCCCCAATTTCTTATCCCTAAGTCCACTCTATCGACAAAATTTCAATTATTTTTGAGAAAAAATTTTTGTCGAAATGCTAACTTGTAAACTTAAGAATTAAAAAAAAATCACACCATTGAGCTAATTTTAATTTTTTTTAGTTTTAAGCTTTTCACTTGATCTACGAAATTTTTTAAGAAGACACACCGTCTATAGCTCATTGCAATTTGTCGACATTCCTAAATTCTATTATAATGTATGATAACCATTTTGTTGTGCTATTTTTTCGCTTATTCTATGAGCAAAAATCTCTTTAGTACTTTCAAAAGCACTAGGTTTCATCACCAAATCAGGTCGTCCGCATTTGTACGCGGTTAAAGCTTTGAGAAGTTCGAGAATGTAGATGAATGCGCGATTTTTAATCGCAGAAGACATTATTCGTGTGCTTAGTCGAGAAACATTGTAATAAGTATTGCTATAGGAGTTTCCTTGCTCGATCATAGGGCGAAATTTATAAATTTTTAAGAAATACTTTTCAGACCAGTTTGGAGGTATAAAATCTGTATTAAAATAATATCCTTTCTTTAATTCTTTGACAAGTTGATTAACAATGCCTTTTCGGGCCCTAATAATCGGAAGAATCCCGAGATACTGCATACTTTTTAAAATATGTTCAGAATAAGGCACTGAATCGGCAATCACCATGCTTCATTTATAGGAAGTATGTTTTAGAAACTCATTCATAGTGGCTTTAAACGCTAAACTATCGCTTCGATTTGCAGGAAACATTTTAAAATAGATAGGAAACTAACGATCTTTACAATATGTATACAAAATTCCAAGAACATAACCTACCCCTTTTTTCACACCATTATGTCGACAATATCCTGCGTCTGGATCTCCATATTTCTTGGTATCCTTATTTTTATTGTTGTTACTATTGGCTTGAATAAATTAATCATCCCAAATAAGTATTCGAGTAGATATTATTCCACATTGAATACATTCTTCCACCAGTTGCTGAAAAAAATAGAAAACATCAGCAGCAGGGATCTTCTTGATTACATAGCTCATATCTGCTGCATTAGGTCGCATTTCTGTGTTTACCGGTAGTTGAAACACCAAGAATTGAGGAATATATCTAAAAATCTTTTCTAATCCACTATAATCTTTGAATCCTAAATTGATTCTAAGTAATTCGTAAATAATGACATCTTTAATAAAATATCCTTAAAATAACACACCCGATAGTTCCAAACGCTCTTGTACTTAATCAAAATACCCAAAATCGTTAAGTTCAAAAAGGTTCTCGAATGCATCTTAATATTTTGGAAGATAGTGATGCATATCCTATTCTATTCTAGAAATATGATTTAGTGTAAAATCTTCAAATTGGGTCATTTTAACACGCGGAAAGCGATAAAGATATCTTCCCTCAAGATCATGTATCCACTTAATATAATCCTTTATTTTTTTTTGAAAATTCGGAATTATCGCCGTGATTTGGGCCGCTTTATATTTCCTAATATGTATCTATGTAAACCTTTTACTGGCGATTCTATAGTCCTGAGGCTTGGACATATCAAATATTTCTATTTTCCATGCAGATATAAAATCGGGAATCTGTGTTTGTAAGATATTTGGTTTTTTCTTATATCGAATAATAATCAATTGGCATTATTTAAAAGATTGATAATTAATACTTATGTAATCAAACCATAAATACTTTTCCAACAATCTTACTCAAGAATAACCGAAGAAACGACAATAAATCTAATTTATAAACTGTTATCTCACCGAGTTTGCACTTATCAATTCATAGTGTCGAGGACTCTGCAAAAATAATAAACGTTATATACATGGAATTAAAATTCCGACATAAAACGAGATTTTATATAAGTAGGATAAAAAGAGCAAGATTTTGCTTGAATTTAAAAAAAATAAAAGAGGGAAAAATTAAAATTAGCTCAATTAGAAGAACAAGGAACTATATTATTTATTCTCTTATAGCACCAAAATAGATCGAAAAATTAAAAAAAACTATAAAATAATCAAAAACAATGCAATATATAAAAAACCATAAGTATTTTTATTTCGCAATGATATTTTCTCTTTTAATTAGAATACCAAGGACTAATTATATTTTTGGTTTCGATACTTATTGGATCTCCTGGATGGCTCAAGCAATTAATACAAAGGATTTTTTAAATGGAACCAAGACATGGATATTTAATCTTTCATCCATTTTTGGCTTTTATCCTCTAACTCATTATCCGATAGGAGTCCCTATAATAACTTCTTTATTTCTAAAATTAGGTCTTTCTATTGAGATAACATATACTATTTTATCATTTATTTTAACTATTTTTGCATTTGATGCTAGTAACAGACTTTTTAAAGATTTTTTTAAAGATGAAAAACCTGCTACATTATTTTCTTTTTTTTTAACCAATAGTCCTTATTTTTATGCTTTAACGTATTTTACTCTCCACCCGCGAAGTTTTATTATTGTACTTCAACTATATTTAATTCATTTTTTATATGTTTGGATTAAAACAAGAGCCAAGAATTATCTTATATTCAGTTTATTTACCATCTTTTTAATGAGTTTATCCCATAGATTATGGATTTTTAGTATGATTTATTTGTTTACTACATTTTTAATTTCAATTATTCAATCTTCATCGTTTAAAAAGAAATTCTTAAATTTAAAAAAACCTATCAGAAAAACACTGTTTATAATTTATATATGTTTTTTACTTATCTTACCAATATTTGGTTATATTTTTTTCGGAATAGATGAAAACAAAATATCTCCATTGATATCAAGTCTCCCAATATTCCAAAACAGTAATATTTTTGGACTCATAATAAATATTACGATAGAATATCTCACGCTTATTGGAATCATTATCTTTTTTTCATTATTAAATATCTTTTTTTTAATGAAAAAATTTTTTTTATTATATGTAGAAAAAAAAGAAAATATCGCAAATTTGGAATACATTGATATACTTAATATAATGATTCTTCCATTTATACTATTTACTTTAACTCTTTCTTTTTATTCTTCAATCATATTTTTCCCTTTCTATTTTATTTTTGCTTATCAATTTTACGAACAAATGATATCTCAATATAAAAAAAAAAAAATTAAGGAAATATTTATTTTAATAATTATCATTCTCAATTTTTTTTTTGGAATATTATACTTTATATTTCAGAATTTAAAGATACCAGTATATATTATTATTTTTTTAGTAGTTTTTGTAGTTTTCTGTATTTTATTTTTAATGAAATTTACATTAAATGCTAAAGACTTCGTAAAAATAAAGTCTCAAAATTTAAAAACAATAATTTTAGTTTCTATTATACTTAACACTTCCTTTTTTTCTCTTGCAATATTTGAAGGTAGAAATTTAGAGAATATGAAAGATTTTCCAAATCCTAATACAATTTCTCAAGAAGAACTTGACATGATTTCATTTTTAGAAGGCCAAAATGTTAATTCCAAAATTTTCTGCTCCCATATAACTATAGGAACAAGAATTCAAGGATATGGTTTTTATCAAACATTTCTTTCTGATATTTACATTTCAAATATTTATTATGGTTGGGTTAATAAATCATATATCGACAATCATAGTGAATATGAATTAAGATATTTAATAAAAGCAGAATTAATATATTATACAGGAGAAAAACCACAAACATTACTAATAAACCAAATTGCTGACTTGAACATTGACAATCAAGAGACAATTCATTTATTAAAAGAACTAAATATCCAATATTTAATAACTTTGAAAGATAATGGAGAATATTTACCATTTATTATAGATAAATATGGAAGATTTCCATCTATGTTATTAAACTCGACAATAAACAACCTCACACCAATTTATGAAACTGAACACCTTGCATTATATAGATTTTACTGACAATAAATATATAACCTAATCTCAAAAATTATTTATTTTTTATGCAATCTGTATGTTTGTTTTTTTATTTCAGTCTTTAAGGTTATATTTTTAATTCACAAAAAATAATCTCCTTTTTTCTTTTTGTAAAAACCACAAATTTTCCATGATATTACTTCGAACATTTTTTAAGATTTTGCTTGAAATTCG
>NZ_JBPLBG010000058.1:0-6476 GCF_054039255.1 Candidatus Harpocratesius sp. | reverse complement strand
ATCTTGATGGGTTGCAATTAAAATTAGAATAAAATGTTTACTAGAAAAAAAATGATAAACTAAAGGAAATTTTGTCTTTTCTAATTGAAATTGGATTTGAGAAGCATTTACCAATGTCTCAGTATTTTGCAAATCAATTCCTTCTTCCTTTAAAATTTGTATAAAATCTAATTTAAAATAGGAGTTATCTAAGGTTAAATTATCTATTTCTGTTAAGATTTCTCCAGTTTTTAGCTGAATTAAGAAAATATGTAAGAATCCGTGCATATCTATCCCTTTCAAAAACAATCAAGAAAAATTTATACTTTTTATTAAAAATATAATCTCATAAAAAAATGTGAATTAAAAACCAAATTTGGCCCATTCATCTTCTTCTTCTTCTTGTTCTTCTTCTTCATTTTCATCTTTTTTTGATTTTTCAGATATTGCTTTTGAAGTAAATTCTACTCCTTCTTTAACCTCATTTTCTTCAAATTCTTCCTCATCTGAATCAAACGAAAATATTTCCTCAGGATGTGAAGAAATTGAAGTGTCAGAATCTGCAATTTTTACTTTACCATCATCTTTTGAAAAACTTGAAGATGGAATTGTTGTGTTGCTCAATTCTTCCATTTCTTTAATATCATATACTTCTTGATGTCGCGCACCTTTTTCAACCAATTTCAGAAAATCTCCGTGAATCTTTATGGATATTGCTGAATCAGAATCTAACAATCGCAAAGTTACTTCTTCTTTAGCACCTTCTTTAGGCATTCTTACAACTTCTGCTTTTTGACCAGTGAAAATCCCTGAAATTATTTCAACGGTATCCCCTTCTTCTAAAATTTCAGTAACCTTTCGGGGCGAAATTACGTGAGCAATAGATTCTAAAGAAATTGAACCCACAATTTTACCTTTCACATGTCGTAATCCAGAAATCGCAATCATCACATCTCGCTGATGAACTGCCTCTATAAATACATATCCTCGTAATTCCTCAGCAATCATCATGCATTTCAAATCGGGAAATGGATTTAATACACGTAATCGATTAAATATATTTTGTAAAACAGATTTTTCTTGTCCAATTGTGGTCCGAACTGCAAAAATAGTCGTTTTCGATCCACCATCTGAAGTAATACCTGGAGTGTGATATGACATATTACAAACCTTTCGTTTTCTAAACCATCTATCCTTTTATCTCTCTCACTTTTCCTAAAATCGCGTTTTTTCTATTAATAAACGATTTAGAAAAATTAGTAGGTACATTATATTTTGATACCAAATAAAATTTTTCAAAAAAAAAAAAAAATAGATTTTACTCTTTAATTAAGAATTATGTGCGAATTAGTGCGAATAAGTTTATGGAAGCAGTAATCCTAAAAATTATTAATTATGATAAATTCAAACAAATGAGATGCCGAAGAATCGTAGAAGAAATAATGCAGAAGTTACTAAGCGCCCCCGAATTCCAAATCGAGCAGATGAAGAATATTTAGCTGTTGTCACTGAAATATTTGGCGGGGAACACATGGGTGTCCGCTCAGAAGATGGAGTTGATTATCTAGGTGTTATAAGGGGTAAAATAAAGAAACGAATGTGGGTCCGAT
Source organism: Candidatus Harpocratesius sp. (assembly GCF_054039255.1). NCBI lineage: Archaea > Promethearchaeati > Promethearchaeota > Promethearchaeia > Promethearchaeales > Promethearchaeaceae > Candidatus Harpocratesius > Candidatus Harpocratesius sp. Next base: position 4,887 of record NZ_JBPLBG010000058.1, on the reverse strand, counting down.
TAGGTGATGTTGTTCTTATTACTCCTTGGGCTGATATGACTGTGAAAAAGGATAAAAAACCTAAAGCTCACATAATTTGGAGATATACACGAACTCAAGTAAATTGGTTGCAAAATCATGGCTATGTAAAACCAGAATTTTTAGAAGAACTGCAAAATATTTAGTATTTTTACTTATTTAAATAAAGATATTCAATTTTCATTCGTTTTTTCTTTATATTTCAGGAAATTCAACATCTAGCCTTTTTTTTTGCCGAAGAAAAATGGTTGGAATTCCTTGTTGTAGAGCTTTTTTACGAAGTTCCTTATCATTAGTTGCTAAAAAAACTCTGTACTTCTTTTTCTGTGTTTTTTGATTTTTTTGTTTTGTTTTTTCGATTTTAATTTTTTCAAACCTCAGTTCTTCACTTTCAAATTTTGTATTGTTATTTTGGATTTCCTGATTCTGATTTTCTTGTTTCTGATTTTCTTGATTCTGATTTTCCTGTTTCTGATTTTGTATTTTTATTTCGTTATTTGTCATTTTTTCTTTTTGTATACATTCAAAATTATGAATAATCTCTAAAAGAAAATCATCTACAGATGTTTTATGTTGAAAGTTCTCAGATTGTTTAGAATGAGTTTTAGATTGTTCCAAATTAAAAAAATCTCGTTCTGCTTCAAATATCTCATACTTGTGTTGTTCTAATATTTGTCTTGCAAGCTTATAATTTTGTCGAAGGACTGTTGATCGCGATTCTTTTGCAATTTTTTCATCTAATTCAGTAAATACCGCTGAAGGTACAATCAATTTATATGGACCAGGAACCATTTGGTTAAATTGCTCATAAATATCTATTCTAAATTGGGCAGGAAGTAATAAAAAATTAGCATCTAAAAAAATATAATAAATTATTTCCATCAAAACCATTAATTCATTGATTAAATGTTATTGTAAAAATCTGAAAGTCTTTCTTTTTCTTTCTTCTTTCGCTCTTTTTCTTCTTCACTAAGATTACTGTTGACATTTTCATTGAAAGTTGTCTCATTTGTTGGTGGTGTGAATGGTTTGGGCTCTGTAATTGGTAGTGTGAATGGTTTAGGCTCTGTTGTTGGTGGTGTGAATGGTTTGGGTTCTGTTGTTGGTGGTATGAATGGTTTTGGCTCTGTAGTTGGTGGTGTAAATGGTTTTGGCTCTGTAGTTGGTGGTGTAAATGGTTTTGGCTCTGTAGTTGGTGGTGTGAATGGTTTAGGCTCTGTTATTGGTGGTGTGAATGGTTTAGGCTCTGTTGTTGGTGGTGTGAATGGTTTTGGCTCTGTTGTTGGTGGTGTGAATGGTTTTGGCTCTGTAGTTGGTGGTGTGAATGGTTTGGGCTCTGTAGTTGGTGGTGTAAATGGTTTTGGCTCTGTCGTTGGGGGAGTAAATGGTTTTGGCTCTGTAGTTGGTGGTGTGAATGGTTTAGGCCCTGTTGTTGGTGGTGTGAATGGTTTGGGCTCTGTAGTTGGTGGTGTGAATGGTTTAGGCTCTGTTTTTGGAGAAGCGAATGTTTTAGGCTCTGTCGTTGGGGGAGTAAATGGTTTAGGCTCTGTAGTTGGCTGTGTGAAAGGTTTTGACTCTATTGGTTCGGTATCTGTTTTATCGGTTTTACTTTCATCGGGGGGTAATTTTACTCCATTAATCTCTAAAACTCGACGAAATATCATATTAAAGGCTTTTTTTACTCCTGTTCCATCTTTTGATGAAATTTTAATATGATCGAACATATTCAAAGGTTCTAAAAACTCTTTAGCATAGTCATCACTAACTGTAATATCTTCAACACGATCAAGCTTTGTACCAACAAATAAAATCGGAAGACTCGGATCTTGTTTTCGGATGATATTTACCCATTCTTCTAATCCATCCAAAGTCCGAAGACGGGTTAAATCATATAACAAAAGTGCACCGCGCGCTCCTGCAACATATGAATCTAACATAAACCGAAAACGTTCCTGTCCTCCAAAGTCCCATAGCTGCCCTACAACTTCAACAGAATCGGGATGACCCGGTGGGCCGATTGTTGAATTAAGTAGATGGAATTCAACCCCGATAGTCATGCTAGTTTGTTCAGAGAATTTACCTGTTACAGCCCGAGTTAATAGGGTAGTTTTACCGACACCGCCTTGGCCTGCGACTAGAATCTTGAAAACATATTTCTTTTTCTTCATGAGGGTATGTCCGTCCTATTTGGGCGAATTATGGATTTGCAAACGAAAAATTTTGGAATCCAATTATAATAATATTATATAGAATGCCGATGATATAATAAAATTTTGTTTTTAGGGGGGGTGAGTGAGATATTGTTAGGTGATTGAATTTAAATATATAAAATGATGGTGATGAAGATCATGATGATCTTATGAAAAGTGGGTAAGATTGAATAAATTTAAGGAATTTATTTTAGTAATTTTTTAGAGTTTTGCATTAATGTTTTTCAAGAGAAAAGAGGTTTAAATTGATTAGCATATATATTCCTACATAAAGTCGAAGAAGTAGTAATTTATTTTTTATAAAATAGGTAGAGTTCTTGCTTGTATCAATAAAAATTTAAAGTAATATTAGTAAAATGTGGATTTGTATGTAGATTTAAGTTTTCGATAATCAATATATTTATATTTATCACCTTAGGTAGATAGAAATGATGGTTTTAGACAGAACAAAGTTATTATTTTAGTAAAATGAAAAAAGTGTATTTTCGAATTTAGAAATTATGGTGAGATGCAAGAAAGGTATAAAACACCCATCAAAACTAATATACCCCTCCCATTTTTCGAATTACTTCCATGAGGAGGGATCAGAGCGAGTTGAGGGTATAGAAAATGCCAATTTTAAAAAGAATTCACCTATTTGGAGGACATATTTTATTCCTAAAATGTTTCAGTATTCCAGTGGGTATATAAAGGCAAGGAACCGTGATTTTATTGCAAAATGGCAGAATTTTGGAGCGATTTGCCATAGGTTGATAAAATGGGGCAAACCGATATATCCTTCATCGAAAGGAAAAATGCAAATTTTGCAAGGCCCCCTTATTTCACCAATAGGGCCAGCAGATAAAGCTTATGTGGTGTTCGATGTAATAAACAGGTTCTATCAAGAGATAACCAAGGATGAAAATGGAGAAAATGGATTTGAGGGCGACTTAATCGATGTTTTAGGAAGGGGTTATTTTCTATCATTCGATCGTAAAGATTCTTTGAATATCTTTTCAATTCGAGAGATGATGGGTTTAGATCATGTAATTTTGTATTTTTCTGAGTTGTTTGGCTTTTTAGGCAAGGATAAGTCTTTGTTCAATGAAAAGATCACCGATGTTATCGGTAGCAGCGATTCTCTCGACGATCTAGAGTTTGACTGGCACACGCCGTCATCTACAGCGGTTCGCATAGCACAATTGGATGGTATAAGCCGGTTCTTTTCAGATTATTTTTTTAAGTGGAACCAGTTCAACGATGTCTACGGTTATCAAAGGAATCCATTTTCTGGTCGTTTTGCTCCGATAATGTATCGTTTAAGCGAATTCAGTCTCGAACCATTATTAATGCAGGAATTTACCTATTATGAAAGCATACCGTGGGGTGATGCAAAAAATCCCGATGGAGTTCGTTTGATAAGAAGCATGTCTTCTTTAGAAGGTCTTGTTATTCCATATTTCGGATTATTTAAGATTGTGGAGGCGAGAACGGGCAATTGGGGTGCGATCATCAAGAATTTGCAGGGTTCATATGAGATGCAAAGTTTAATGCACTGGTCTGGAAGATTGAAAGGTGCGTTGAAGAAGAAATCGCCCGGTCAATTAGATTTCAGCATGCTGATTAACGGCTGGCCAATTTGCTTTGAGATTATTGACTACGGTGAAAAAATAACTTGGGGCAAGTTGGCTGGAATGCTTTACGGTCCAGAAACTGATGTTCAGACAGGAAACCAGGTAAAAGAATGGAAATTTCCCACGATATCAATCGGTATACCTTCAGATATGGTCTGGTATTCGAGAAACGCCAAGGACGTGGGCAAAACTTCGCCTGCATCTAACAGTCCCGAGGCAGTTCGTTTGCTTAAAGCGATGGCGTATATTAATTTACCCGAGGTAAAATCTGCAGTTGAGCAAGTGTATCCCGGTCTTTATGATGGATTAATGGGTGATCCGCTGCGAATTGCGTTGTTTTTGCTGAAGTCTGATGTGCAGGTGCCTGTTTTCAACTGGTATTCGAGGAAATTTCAGACGAAGAATAACAATGGTTTTGTGTTGGATATTTTTGCAGCGGCATGTGGGTTTTCGAATATAGAAATGATTGACCGATTATATGCTTCATATGGGATTAAGAGCGTAAAATCAAATCCATCTCGCATGGAATATTCATTCGATTTCGAAAATAAAGATTTCAACCTTTGGTGGAAACAGCGAGATGAACTTCATGAATTAATTGCGAAGGGATTAACCTGGCAACAAGTAAAAAATCATCCTAACCCCAAAAAAAGAGTATTCTGGCGGGCAGTTCAGCTGCTAACGGCGGCCGACACGATTATCCGAAAGGAGCCAACCGGTTAAGTATTGGTATTGGTAAAGTGCGAGTTTTTTTTTGTATAAGTTTTTTTAATTTAAATATAAGATATATTTAGCGGGAAAAGTTGAAAGCAGGGGTATTGATATGACGTGGTATGATGAATTTAAAAAAATGATGAAAAGTGCAAGTAGGTTAAGACGTATGCAATTCGGTGAACCTTTGCCTAAGAATCTTGAGCGGGATCAGTGGGGCGTGCCCGTTCATCCTTTTTGGCGTTATTTTCATTATCAAAAGTTAATCCACATTGGTTTTCCAGTTCCAGTTATTCTTAGTGATGAATATTTAGATGTACCCTGTCCATGGAACG